>NZ_JAJDNQ010000071.1 GCF_022340605.1 Thiohalocapsa sp. | reverse complement strand
GAGACCGTGAAAGTATTGCTCGCAACGCGGGAAACGAGCGGACCTACATCGAATACTTTCCCAGCCTCTCCGCGCGCCCACCCTAGGCGCGTTCACCTTGTCTTGGCATCGTCACTTGCCCCGCGTCGGAGCACAGGCTTTGCATCTTCTCTCACAGCCATTTGTTGCGTTTGAAGAGATAGAGCATGACCGCCGCGATGCCGATCATCAACGCCCAAATGGCCGGATAGCCGTAGGCCCAGCGCAGCTCCGGCATGGCCCACCAGCTTTCCGTGTTATTGCCGAAGTTCATGCCGTAGACCCCGGCAATGAAGGTCAGCGGAATGAACAGGGTGGCGATGATGGTCAGCAAGCGCATGGATTCATTGAGCCGGTTGCTGAGGCTCGACAGATAGACCTCCAACAGCCCTGCAACCATTTCGCGATAGGCTTCCACCAGGTCCAGGATCTGCACCGTATGGTCGTAGCAGTCACGCAGGAACAGGGTGGTCTCGGGCTCGATGCAGTCACAGTCGCCGCGGAAGAGGTCATTCAAAACATCCCGCTGCGGCCAGCACATGCGTCGCAGCAACAGCAATTCGCGGCGCAATTGATAAACCTTGGTCAGGATGTCCTGGCGGGGTTGTTCCAGAACCTCGTCCTCGAGCGCCTCGATGCGCTCTCCGTAGCTTTCGAGCAGGGGAAAGGCGTGATCGACGACGACATCGAGCAGCGCGTAGAGCAGATAGTCGCTGCCGTGCTTGCGCAGGCGCCCGATGCGCTTGCGCAACCGCTGGCGGATGGGCTCGAAGGGCTCCTGCGCCTGGCCATAGAAGCTCACGAGCAGCCCTCTGGCGAGAAAGAAACTCACCTGCTCGACACGCAGGGCGTCGGATTCGTCCAGGGTTGGCAGGTGCATGACCACGAAGACGTGCTCATCGTATTCCTCCAGCTTGGCCTGCTGTCCTTTGTTGAGAATATCTTCCAGGGCCAGGGAATGCAGGTTCAGCAGGCGGCCCAGTTCGCGCAGGACGTCAGGCGGCGCATTGCCTTGAACATCGATCCATGTCGTGGATTCGGCCCCCAGGAACGGCGCGCACTCGGCCGGCGCGCCGAGCACCTTTTCTTCGTAGTGCGTCGGTGTGTAATCGATGAGGCGGATCTGCGGGGGCACCTCCGAGGCGACGACGGCAAGGGTGCCCGGTGCTGTTCCGGGTGGGTGATAGCGCTTGCGGAAGGCTCTCATCGTGCGGCTCCTTCAATGGCAGCGCTGGATTCACCGTTGCACGCCAATCGATCCGGCATAGTGGTGTGGAGCGCGCGGGGCTGCATCGCACCGCCACGGGGAGCTTGTACGCCGGACTGGCGGAAGTCCGGTGCCCGGCGCGTCTTTTCGGGGAGCGGCGGTCATCCGGGGCCGGACTCGCCCCGCGCGAACAGCAGCGCTCGCACCCGCTCGGGACCGACCGCGTGCACCAGTTCGGAAATCAGGGTGTAGAGAAACAGACCGGCAATGATCCACAGGGCGATGACCGCGAAGAACGGCCAGGCCACCTCGTCGCCCATCGCCTTCGCCCCAGCCCACACGCCGCCGTGCCGGATTGCCAGCGGAATGAGTTCCTCCACGACCCGGAAGGCGAGCACGACGGCGCTGTACAGGAGTGTCTTCCACAGCACTTGAAGCGCCAGGCTGCCGGGCAACCGCCGGGTCAGTGGCAGGGCCTCTGCCACCAGGATTGCCTTGGCGACGATGAGCGCTGCCAACGTGGCCCCGGCCGTCCGCAGGGCGGTGAATTGGTAGTCGGCCAGGGACACCGCCTTGGTCAGCGCGATCAAGTGGAACAGCACCAGGAAGAAGATGACAGCGGGGAGGGCCTTGCGGACCTCCCGGGCGACGATGGTGGAGAGCTTGGCCATTTGAATCCGGTCACGCGCGACGATTCCGTGACGCCTCAGCTCCGCCGTTCCATGGGCAGGTAATCGGTGCCGGTGTTGCCCACGTAGACCTGCCGCGGGCGGGCGATGCGGCTGCCCTCGGAGCGCTGCTCCCACCAGTGTGCAATCCAGCCCGGCAAACGGCCGATGGCAAAGATGACGGTGAACATGTTGGTCGGGATGCCAATGGCGCGCAGGATGACGCCGCTGTAGAAGTCCACGTTCGGGTACAGCTTGCGCTCCACGAAGTAAGGATCACTGAGCGCGATCTCCTCCAGCCGCCGGGCGACATCGAGCAGCGGGTCTTTGACGCCCAGCTTGGCCAGAAGCTCTTCTGCCACCTCGCCGAGCAGCTTGGCGCGGGGGTCGAAGTTCTTGTATACGCGATGGCCAAAGCCCATCAGCCGCACCTTGCTGTCCTTGTCCTTGGCCAGCCGGACGTACTCCTCCACGGTGAGTTGGCCGCCGTGGATGCGCTCGAGCATGTCGAGCACTTCCACGTTGGCGCCCCCGTGCAGCGGCCCCCACAAGGCGCAGACGCCGGCGGCGCACGACGCGAACAGGTTGGCGCCGCTGGAGCCCACCATGCGCACGGTGGAGGTGGAGCAGTTCTGCTCGTGATCGGCGTGCAGGATCAGCACCAGGTTCAGCGCCCGGACGATGCTCTCGTCGCAGTCGTACTCCACGTAGGGCTGCGCGAACATCATGTGCAGGAAGTTGGGCACGTAGCGCAGGCGGGGGTCCGGGTAGATGTAGGGTTGCCCCCTGGAGTGGCGATAGGCGTAAGCGGCGATGGTGCGGATCTTGCTGATCAGGCGCGCGGCGGCCATGCGGAAGCGCTCCGCGTCCTCCAGCTCGATGAGTTCCGGATGGAAGCACGAGAGGGCGTTGATCATGGCCGAGAGGATGGCCATGGGCGGCGCCGCGCGCGGGAATCCCTCGAAGTGGTGCTTCATGCCCTCGTCCAGGTTGGCATGACGGGTCAGGTCGGCGGCGAAGGCGGCATATTCTTCCGCCGTCGGCAGCGCCCCGAAAATCAGCAGCCAGGCCACCTCCACGAAGTTGGGCTCGGCGGCGAACTGCTCGATGGGGATGCCCCGGTAGTGCAGGACACCCCGCTCGCCGTCGATGAAAGTGATGGCACTCTCGCAGCTGCCGGTGTTGGCATAACCCGGGTCGAGGGTGATATGGCCGGTGCGCTGGCGCAGGTCGCGGATGTCGATGGCGCGCTCGCCCTCGCTGCCCTCGACAACGGGAAACTCGTACTGGGCGTCGCCCAGGCTCAGATGGGCTCGATCGGTCATGGGGTGCGCGGCTCCGCGGTGTGACATCCGCCGAGATTAGTCCTATCCGCGCGGCAGCGGAATCGGGATCTCTCACGTGTGGAGCGATCCGCCGTTCTCATGAGTCCGTTCGCCGCCGTGGGAGCGCCGTCGTCGGCGCGACGGGCGTCCAATCGCGGCGGGGACGCCGCTCCTACGGGGCGAGTGCTTCGCTGCCGAAATTCCGAGACCGGGCTCCCTCGTGGTTGTGGTCGTGGTCGAATATCCGGACGGTTGAGATCACGATTACGACAAGGACAACGACCTGAGACGGTCTGGGACTTGTGCACTGGTGCACTAGGACGCTGGATGGAGTGATGATCATGGCCACAGTAGCGTCGCAGTGACGGCGGCTTTGCTCCCTGCCACCGTGGCCCTCATTCTGTCGTTCGTGTTGCTGCTCGCGCGGCTCACGCGCGACGTCTGAGCGAAGCGCACTCCCCGCGGCCGCCTGCCCCGCGCGGGACACGTCGACGAGTCGGCGTGTCCCGCCGGGGAAATGCCGATTGATTGGCTATCCAGGCCAATCGTCTGTGTCTCACTACTCCGCGAGACAGGCCTCCCAGCCACCGCTCTCGAAGGTCGACTTGTCACACCAGGCGGTGACCGGATAATAGTCGCCCATGATTTCCTGGACGTAAGGCCCCGCCTGGGTGACCTCGGCCCGTGGCGGCAGATCGGGCAAGGTGAATTTGATGGTGGCCTCTGGATGTATGCACGCATCCTCGTAGCACCCCACGACGACCTTTTGGATCGCATAGGCAAAGGGGATGTCGGCATATTCAGACTCGTCGACCACGGGGATCATATGTCGGTAGAAGATCAGCTTGGGGTACTGCTCGTCGCCCCAAGGCAGCCAGTTGACATCGGCTGGCAGCCAGTCGGGCCGAACCAGATCGTCCGACATGACGATCGTATAGTAGCCGTCCGTGGTGACCACACTCTGATCGGTCAAGCAGCGTACGGTCGAGATTGGCAACGCAAAGTCATTGTTGCACACCGACCAGTAGCGCATGTCGGCATCTTCGGAGCCGGGTGCCGGGTAGGGCGGCCCCGCGTATGCACTGGAGAACGTTGCCGCCTTGGCGTGAATGACGATAAGGCGGCCCGGCTGATACGGACCCGGAATCATGATGATGTACTTGTTGTCCGGATTCGGCATCAGGACGATCGGCGGCTTGTCCGGCGGCGCAAACCAGAGCCGGTCTCCGGCCGGTTCGTCGTAGTCCCGCGGCTGATTGAGTTCAAAGCCCGGCGGGAAGAGCACCTGGAGAAAGCTGTTTACATCCGTCAGCTTATTGACCGATCTGACTGGATACCAATCGCCCTCCGGGGGCGCCGGGAGGGGGCACGGCTCCAGAACTTCCGGTTGGCCGCCGTCAGCGCCATACAGTGTGACGGTGGGCAGCGGCACCCCGCCCGTCAGGGCTTGACCGCCCAATGCCGGATCCGGAGATGGCACGTACATCCTCAAGGCGACCCAGGCATAGTTCGAGCTGACATTGATGGTATTCGCCGCGGTCGTGCCCTCGCGGGTAATGTAGACAGTGAAGGAATCATTGCCTGAGGCATCGGCTGGTGGCGTGTCCGAGCTCGGCTCGTCTGGTGCAATGATTGTGTCATAAAGATGCACCGCCGCGGTGTCGGACGGACGCGCGGTCGCATCACCATCGTAAGCGACGAACGAGAAATATCGGGCATTCGGATAAGCGCCCGCGATTTCCATCGTCTGGTAAGCGGTATCGAAAGGCATGAGCCAATACCGCGCTCGATCATCCGGCGCCAGGAAGTTACCGGAGCCCTCGGGCGAGAGCTCGACTGGCCATGCGCACTTGGTGAACTCGGGGGAAGCCTGAGCCCAAGCCACATCGGTATTGATCAGGGACGCCGCGGCAATGATGCCGGCGGAAACGTAGACATGCAACGCTCTCATTCTCAACCTCACTCTCCAGTTGCAGACGCCGCAGGAGGCAGGCAATCAGAGATACAAGCCGCAAGACAAGCGATCCGGGTGTAGAGTCAGATCGCGGTGTGGTTGTGGCGTGACTGACAATCATCGCTTCCGCGCTGGGCACGGAGGCGTGTAACGTCTCTTTAACCCTAGCCTGAGGGGGTAAAGGCGACAAGGCGGTTGAGGTGGGGTCCTTTTGATAGGAAGCACCCTGAATGAGATGACGACAGACGCCTTCGCGCCGACCCGGGCGCGGCTTATGGAATCGCCGGCCTCGATCAACTGCGTCGAGTGCCGTCGCCCCGTGGGAGCGGCGTCCTCGCCGCGACGGTCCGTGGCTCTGTGGGAGCGGCGTCCTCGCCGCGACCGGGCGCCCGCGTGGGCGGCCGATCTTATGAGCCGTGCCTGCTTGGCCTACGCCGCCGGGAATCTGGCGAGTGCGGCGGCGGCCTTCACCACCACGCTGCCGGTCGCAACGCCGAGATCGTCGGCGACGACGCCGCATTTGGCCTGGAGCAGGAAGCAGATGGGCGCGGAGACGGCGCTCAGGGTTTCGTAGTTCGCCTGTCCCTTGGCGATGATCAGCGCGGCGCCATCGAAGCGCCGGCGGAACGCCGGCGAGCACAGCATCAGCGGCGCCCCCATGGCGTCGGAGCCGGTGTCGATGACCTCGGCAACGGTGTGCAGCCCGGCGGCCTCGGCCTCGGTGCGCGTGGCATCGTTGAGCACGGGGCCCGCCTTGACCGCGTAGGCCACCGGCACGCCGAGGGTGTCGATCAGCACCCGATCGAACACCGTCTCACCGGCGTTGTCGGCCAGGTAGAGCACCGCGTCCACTGCCGAGATGGCGTGGCGCAGCGCGGGCATGCCGCCGCCGGCGAGCGGTGCGGTCAGCACTCGCTCCAGGGTCTCGACAAGGTCGAAGTGCTCGGCGGCGCCGTAGTCGATGATGTTGCCGGCGATGGCGATGCGCACGGCCGTTTCCAGTGGGTCCGCGGCCCCTTGGACCCTGGCCTTGAGCTCCGGGTACAGCGTCAGCGCCTGGGCCGTCGCTGCGCGCTTGCTCTCCAGATAGGGATCCGGGTGGCGGGTGCGCTCTCGCACCAGCCGATGGATGCGCTCACCCAGCTCCGGCGGCGTCGCCGCGGCTGCCAGCGCCTGAAGCTGCGCCATGGTCTCCTCCAGGATCTCTCGCTGTTGGGCGGGCGGCGCACCGGCGCGACGGGCCGCGCTCAATGCCTGGCGCATGAAGCAGGGCCAGCAGTCCAGATAGATCTTCATCGTAGCTACCTTTGTGCGCGGAGCCGCCAACCTGGCACCGTGAACCCGGGCTTGGGGCGGCGGTAGGAGCGTAGGTCGGGTTAGCGCAGCGTAACCCGACGCTGGGCGACGGTTCGCCGTTGATGGTCTGGTTACACGATCGCCAAACCGACCTACAGCGAATACTTGCCCGGTATCGACACGAAATCCGCGTTTTGGGCTTGATGGCCGGGCGCGGCGATGGTGGACTGCGCTGCGCTTGCCCGCCCCTCCCCGAGGCGGCCCGGCGCGCGAATCGATGCTGTTGCGCCCGCGTTTCTCAGGCGCGGCGCAACGCCGGTTGTCGCCGCGAGCCCATGATCCGCGGTCACGGACGGGCAGGCATTGATCATCTACGCCGGGCACCATCGCGGTGGTCGTCGCCGGTCCGGGCGGGCCGGCCGAGCGAGCCCGTGTCCGGGCTGTGCTACCGTCAACCCCATTCGTCCTATCTCGCTTTCTGGCTTATGCGCATCTTCACGACGTTACTCACCATCGACTGCCCGCGGGATCTCCGCGTCGATCCCAACGGCCAACACCCGGCATTCACCATCAGCTTCACCGCGGACGGCGAGATCCCCTTTCCGCAGGTGATCTTGCGCGCCGCGGGCCAGGAAACGCTCCTGAACGGTGCCTCGGTCGAGGCCCGGCAAGCCGACAGCGGCGACTGGGCGTATGTGGTTGAGGTGCCGCCAGGCGCCGTCGCCGGCGAGCGCATCGACGTCCAGGTGGAAGGCTGCCGCCGCGCCGACATCGACCACGCCGGGGGCGGGGAGTGGATCAAGGACTTCCGCGAGATTCGCCTGGTCGGGCAGGGCCAGGGTGCCAGCGACGGGGGCGCAGACGCCCCGGCGCGGGCTCCCGCGACCATACAGCCCGCGGTCTCGGGCGGTGCCCCCGGTGGTGCAGCGGTCAAGCTGTACTTCGGCATCCACAAGCACATGCACCAGCCGTACTACAACACCGCCGACCGCGACGCCTGGGACGGCGAAAAGGACCAGATTTTCGGCTCTCGGGGCGGCAACTACACGGACTTCATCCCCGCTGCGGTGCAACGGTACATGGACGGCGGGCTCCCCCACGCCGGTCTGTCCACGAGCTGGAGCGGCTCGCTCATCGAGCAGCTCGACCGCTGCGCCGACGAGGGTCGCTGCGGCGGACGCTTCGCCGATTGGAACCATGCCCTGCGGCGCATGGCCGGCGCCTCCACCGCACTCGGCAACCCGCGCATCAGCTTCGCGGGGCTCGGCTACTTCCATCCGCTGATGCCGTTGATCCCGCATCGGGACATCGTGCGGCAGATCGCCTGGCATCGCGGCGCCATCGAGCGCGCCTTCGGCGTCGCGGCATCACGCGTGTTGTTCCCGCCGGAGACGGCCTTTCACGTGCGCATGATCCCGGCGCTGGTGGAGGCCGGCGTCGAGGCGGTGATCTACGATTCCATCCATCGCTTCCGCGCCTGTCGCGACTACCCCTACGCCGGCATCGAGGAGGGCATGCTGCCGCCGAATCCCGCCGAGCAGGTCAATCCACCGGTGGACGACTGGCTGCAACTGCATAACATCTGGGCGGCGTCGAAGGTCTCGCCGTCGCTGCTTAGACCTGAGTACGTCGGCTACGAGGATCCGGACGGCCGGCTGCACAAGCTCATCGCCATCCCGGCCGAGCGCTACATCGGCAACGAGGACGCCCGCGGCGGCTTCGGCGCACTGCAATACCCCGATGTGCTGGGGCAGCTCTACCAGCGCATCGTCGACAGCGGCAGCTTCGACCCGGCGCATCCGCCCTTCTTCCTGCTCCATTCCGACGGCGACAACCACGGTGGTGGTGCCGACAGCTACTACCACCACAACACCGGCCGCCTGGTGGAATGGCTAAAAGAGGATCAGCGCTTCGAGCTGACCACCGCCGAGGACTATCTGGAGCGCTTTCCGCCCGATCCCGCGCGGGTCATTCACATCGAGCCCGGCGCCTGGGCCGGCGCCGACAACGGCGATCCGCAGTTCATGAAGTGGTTCAGCCGCTATGAGCAGCCCTACTCGCCGGACCTGAATTCCTGGGCCGTGCTCACTGCCTTTCAGAACCTGGTGCACACCCTGGAGGACTGCGAGCCCGGCGACTCGCGCCTCCCCGAGGCGATCCGGCTCCTGCTCACGGCGGAGACGAGCTGCTATTGGTACTGGACCGGGCAAACGCTCTGGGACGAGCAGGTTACCAACGCCGCCAACGCCGGCGCCGACCTCGTCAAGCCCGCCATCAACGCGCTGCGCTCCGCCCGCCGCGATCAAACCGGCCCGACCATCTTCCCGCCCTGGGTCACGCCAGAGAACCCCGGCGGCAAGCGTTGGGGCCAGGGCTGCCTGCTGGACGCGCCGCGACAGGGCACCGTGCATGCCTTTGTCGCTGACTGCTCCGGCCTGACGCGCGTCGACCTGATCCTGCGCACGGCCAGCGGCGAGCAACGGCTGCCCATGCGCAACCATGGCCCCTATCCCACACAGACCGGGGCGAAGCTCACGGCGGACTACTTCACCGCCGAACTGCCGGTCGGCGCTGGCGATGTGCGCTACTACCTCGAGGCCGAGGACCAGTGTGGCAACGTGTCCAGGGGCGCGCTGGAGCGGATCTTTCTGGCGTGAAGAGGTGGAGCCAGTCGTCGCACGCTTTCGATAGCATTGACCATTAGCGCACTTTGACCCCCGTCTCCCGAAGCGGCAGAGTCCCGGCCACGAGCCGACCTGTATAGGCCAGGCCCGCAGCGGAAACATTCCGCGATAAGCGGGCAGCATCTCCCTCCCTGGGCCTCTTGTTGCCTCGCTATAGGCCGTCTCCTGGCCTGTTTGCCATGGGTCTGACCTGGGGGAGACAAGGGGCCATGCGCCAGACAAATCCGGCGGTTCCGGCAGCTGGAGACGGACATACTGTCGTTGATCGGATGCGTCGAGGGGACGCTTCCGAGGCTGTCCGCAACACAAGCGTTGAGGAGGTCCACATGTCTTGTTCACGGTACGCGGTTGTTCTCGGTCTGATCGTCTTGATTTCGGTCGGACCTGCCGCTTTGGCATTCGACGACACGTCCCTCTCGGGATGTTATGTGACGTCCGAGTCTGGTCAGATGTTGGGGCCAAAGGTGAGCGTCGGTGATAACGGGGCATTGATCGCTGATTCAAAGGATCTGGTGTTGCACGGTATCGCCTTCGTGGGTCGGGTGTGTTTTGATGGCCAAGGCAACGTCACGGAATTGAACGTGACTCAAAACATCGCAGGTCTATGTCCGGCAACGCAAACGGGCTCGGGCACCTACAGCATCGATCCGATTACCGGAATTGGTACCGCAGAGGCCACCACGACGATCGCGCCGGGAGTGGCCTCAGTGCCTGGGTGTGGGCTGCTCGGCATCCAGGAAGGGCAGTCGGCAACCTTCCAATTCACCTTCGTGGTGGGCGGGGGTACCTGTATCAAGTCCATGACCTTGAGCGCCACGACGGACGCGGGACCAATCCCAATTGTCACCTCCGGTGAAGCCTGCGTGCAGACGTCACCCGAATAGCGAGCCCCGCGATTCGCGTCCCTTCCCTTATAGGCAGCCGACGAAGATCGGCCGTGACTACCGAGGCGTGAACGGATGTCACGCCTCAGGTCCCAAATGGCCCCCGGGGTCGCCGACAATCCGCTGGCGGTCGTCCATGGTTCTGAGACTCACTTTCGGATTCTAGTCTTCGGCCTGATCCACCCGCGGGAGACCGCAGTCGCATAAGGGCGCCCGCGCTATACGCGATGCAACAGGACCAGATCATCGACATGGGCCGTGCTGTCGATCGCAGGTCAACAGCCGCGTTTGTGGGGCAGTGAAACCGATAGATTCCGTTGGGGCAGAATCTTTTTCGCTCGACGAGTTGGCGCAGGCCGCACGGCCAACGCTGTTCGACGCGGCCGCCCGCCCTGAGCTGCTCGTGGCCCTGATCTACGCAAATCTGATGTCGCCGCTGCTCTGGGATCTGCTGGAGAAGATCAGAGGCCGGGCGCGCGCAGCGATGGACACGCGGGGTTTAGGGATCAAACAGCCGCCTTGATGAGCGAGATCCACAACTATGTGGACCGCAAGTTCTAGGATGATCGGGCCTCGCGCGCCGTGAGGCACCCCGAAGCAGGTACGTGCAGACCGCCGCTGTGCCGAGAATGCCGATTCGGAGCCTAGGGGAGATGGTCGGAATGTTCTCCGGGTAGTGCCGCCGACACGCGTTCACCATTTCTCAACGGGCGGCGGCGCGTACGTATTGTTCGCGACATCGCTGTTGGGCACCACGCCATAAACACGCAACATCAGATTGAAGGCCCGATCGGAGACCGGGAGCCAGTTTGCCTCCGGCACGCCGTCTGGTTGTGTCTGGGAGATGTAGATGGAGATCGATCCATCGGGGCTTTCCTCCAGTCCCGGTGTATAGCTGGCCACCAGGTACTTGTCGATGGGGTTCGGGATCAGCTCGATGGCGTTTGGGGTATAGGCGGTGAGAGACCAGAAGCGGGACGCCTCGGGGATCGCGTCCGGCGGAAACGTCAGTGTGTAGTACGCGTCCGGGTCGCTCCCTTCCAACGGTGCGCCGTTGCCGTCCAGGAAGGTGTGGTAATAGGCCGCCGTTTCGATGCCGTTACCAAACTGGATAAACTCGGTGGTTGACGCCCGGTCGAGAACATTATCGCCCCAGTCGCCGATGTTCGTGAAGTGGATCCAGTTATTGGCGTCGCGATTCCCAAGGTAATTGCGCAGCAGCGCATCGTGCGCTGCCCCGGCGCCGTCCGCGAACAGGGCTTCTTCTTCTGGCGAGAGGCTCGACCCGTCTCCAAACATGGCGTCGAAGTCGTCGGACAGTTTTTGCTCTTGCTGCGTCAGTGGTGGTGTCGAGGCGCTGGCAATCGCCTGCTGCGTCTGGCTGAGGAAGGTGATTGGATCTCTGCGGACGAGGGTGTCGGCGATGGTCTTGACCGGAAAGGCAAACTCCGCGACCGGAAGAATGCTCGTCGGGCTACCGTTCACTTCCAGCGCGGCGCGGAACGCGGCCGCTTCCGCCGTCTGGTCGATGTCGTCGCTGAATCGGTCCGCCCGGAAGATCAGCACCATGAAGGCGAGTGGGAGCCTCACCGTCGTCGTCCCGGTGAGCACCGGCCCCGAGTAGTCCGGGGCGACCAGGGAATAGACGGTGGTAGGGGTCGCCACACCCGCGGCCTTTGAGGGGACGCCGGACTCGTAAACGTTGCCGAACGGATCGAGCAGGAGAACCGAGTAGCCCGCGTCGGTTTCCGGAACGGTCAGGGTGACCGGCCCCGATGTGACGTCGATGGGCGAGCTGGCGTACAAGGTGTCGTCGTTGATGGCGACAACGCCCTGGTAGAGTGGCGAGATCTTGTCGGGTCCTATCAATTGATTGTGCGGCGCGACCTTGAACTGCGTGTGGGTGAACCAAAGGGGATAGAATGTCTCGACGTAATTCTTGGTCGTGAAGAAGATGCCGTCCTCGCCGGGAGGACGCTCCGCGTCAAGGTTGCCAAGGCGCTCCTCTGCGCCTGCGGCGTACGCCGGAACGAATAGGGCGACGACGGCTGCCAGGGCAAACGAGGCAGCCAGTTGGAGCAGGCGAGGCGCACTTGCCGCGAGTCCTCCCTGCGTGAACAGGGTCGGAGCGAACGTACCGCGGGAGATAGGATCAAGGATTTCCGGATGGCTGACTTGCATGCGAAGCCTCATTTTTGTTTGTTGAGCGGAGTAAATCAGCGGTCCGTCGCCCAAACCCGGCTCCTACCTCAAATACCCGAACATTGGCTCATCGGGGACGAAGCCAGACGACGAGCCGGCATCGCCGCAGATGCTGCCGACGCTCTGCTTGAGCCCTGCGCGCCTCGGCGCCGCTAGTCCTGAGCGAGCCCCGCAGGATTCCATCGTCAGCCCCTTTTGGGTCCAGATGAAGATCAACCGCTGCTTTCCGCGCCACCGTGGAGTTTGCAAGACCTATGCGTTATCTACGACCCGACAATAAATGAGATGCCGAAGCAGCATCTCTGGCCGTCTGGTCCCCCGACTCATTTGCACACGTTCAGCGTGGCGTCGCCATCGCTCGTCTGCTCTTTTATTTGCATTGAATGCCTCCGCGTGTCTATTGAGAGTGTCCGCTTGCATCCTGTCGGCGGGGCCATTCAGGGCGTGCCTAAGTCTTGGCCGTCGTCCTCGCCCAACTCATCAGGTGCCCGCGCCTACGCGTCCTGGAACGCATCTCTTCGCTCTCTCTTGTCGTGCAACCGTCGGATCTCTCTATGTTTATTAGTCGCTCCCACCGCGCTGGCAAGAGTGCCGGCGTGGGTGCTCGACTCGGAGCTGTACGCGGCTGGTCGCCAAGCGGCAGGTCCATGTCGTCCCCGCGATACCCGGCGTGGCGTCGACGAGCCTGTTTCCTACTATAGCACTCGGCTTTTTGTGCTGCAAAGTATAGTCGAGACCCTCGCAAACGTCGTTGCTTACGAGTCTCAACCACCGTCCGGATTCGGTACCAAGCTCGGCTCGTCCACGCGCCAACTACACCGCAATGCCCTGATTCTGCGCCCAGCAGACCCCACCCGCGTCGCCCGCTGGGAGTCCCGACTCACCAAGCAAATTCGGGCGGGCAACAGCGGGCTTCAAAAAAAGCTGACGTTTTCAGTTGCCTACGGAAATCAATCGCGAATAAGGATCGTGAATGATCGGGACTTCCGTTGCATACGCGTTGCACGGACTTTCACTTAAGCAATCCACCACATAAATTCCCGCCATCGGCTTGGGGTCTCCGCCGTACATCGTTACGGGTTAACCGGCTGGCAGACGATGTGGCGAATTCCGAATCAGTTCTTCCGGCTCCAGAACGACCCCTCCTACGGGACGCAGACGATCGCTTTCACCGCGTGACCGGATGAAAGCCTGGATAACGCCAGCTCGATGGCTTTTGCGCGAGGTCGAAAGACCAGCTCCGGGCGACCTGAAACAATATGGTGCAGTCGCCACGGTCGGACCTCCCGCGAGCATGGCAGCAGCTGTCGACGTGCCCGCTCAGCCCTCCAACGCATGCAACCGCACGGCTTGTCCATGAGGTGTTCTGCGATAGGCATCCTCCCACTGCCGTTTGCGCTTGGCGAGCAGGTCTGGCGGCAAGTGCCCGCTCTTGTCCATCAGTTGCTCCAAGGCGGCGACGACATGGTTGTAGTAGGTCGTGCCGTTCGCCGGATCGCGCGCGGCACGGGCCTTCCCGATCTCGGTGATCGCGTCGGTGGGGCTGGCCAGCAGGCGCGCTTTGAAGGCCGGGTCCGTCCAGGCACGTGCCACCACCCGTGCGCCGTTTTTTGGCCCGACCTCCTCGCTGAAGACTTCGATCCAGCGGTCGACCGTTGCGCTGTTCAGTAGCCCCTTCTCGACCAGCAGGCTCTCCAGCGCCTTAACCCGCAATGCTGGATCCGGGGGCAGGTGCGCGTGCAATTGGTGCTGGATCTCTACGACCGGTCTTGGTGTCTCGCGGCACGTTCATCTCGCAGGGGCTGGCGATAGTCGACCAAATCACCCGCGCTGCCGCCCCGCGTCGCGGGGTCCTTCGGATCCACGCCAACGAGTACATTCTATCGGCCGCAGCGCCGTCAGCACGATTGCCCCAGTGCAATCGATAGCGTTAGATGTTCTGATGTTTGCGAGCCTCAGCATCGGCTCCCTAAGCCGAAACTCAGCCGCCCGCCAAGCCAAAGAAGCAGTTTACTCTTGCCTGGCTATATCGACCGAGATTTCCACCGCCGGAGTCGTACCTCTGTTCTCAAGCCAGTGTGTGGTGTTTCTATCCTCGGGCCAGCCCACTCCTGGTCCATAGTCGCTGGCGACGCCATTGCGATGGTCAGTGATCGTCCCTTGCAGTATGTAGACGATACCGGGTCTATCTTTATGGTCATGGATCGGGCCGAAGACACCTCCAGGCTCGATGGTCACCATACGCATTCGAAGCTGGCGACCTGCCATGCCATCGATCTCAGGGCCAATGTCAACGGTCGCAAGTAACTTCACCGTAACGCCCTTCGTCTCAGGTGCGGTTTGTACGTTGCTCATGGTGCTTGGCTCTATGTACTTATCAGGGGCTAAGGCTGCGGGTCAGCCCCGGTGCGATTGCATCGTCCGCCGTAGCAGTTTTTTAGGTGAGCACTAATGGTCCAGGAAGGTTTGGATCCAGGCGGCCGACCATCTGCGGTCGTCGGCATGATCTTAGGCAGTCACAACTTGAAGGAACCAAAATCGTCAATCCGGTGGAGACATCCCGTGCTCAGTTTCGATTTGCTTGCCTCGTTCGCGTCGGCGGCTCGCCATGGGAGCCTCGCGAAGGCCGCGCGGGAGCTAGGCCTAACGCCCTCCGCCGTGGCGAAGAACATCGCGCGTCTCGAGTTGCACGCGGGTGTGCGCCTGTTCTACCGCACCACCCGGCACGTCACCTTGTCACCCGACGGCGCGCGCGTATGCCCGCTGTCAGCGCATCCTCGATGACGTCGAGCAGCTCGATGCGGAGATGACGCATGCGCGTACCGGGCTGTGTGGCACGCTGCATATCGACATGCCCGTCGTCTATGGCCGTCAAGTCGTCTTGCCGGTGCTGGTGCGGCTCAGCGATGGTGAGGCGCTCGTGCAGGCGGCGATGGACGGGTTGGGGCTCGTTCAAGTTCCAAGCTACATCGCTGCGCCAGCGGTAGAGCGTGGGCGCCTCGTGGAGATCCTTAAGGGGTAGCGGCCAGAGCCACAGCCGGTTTCCTTGGTGTATCCCGGCAATCGGCAGGTGCCACCGCGGGTGATGGCCCTCGCCGAAGCCCTACTCGAGCGGCGTCGCGGACTCGCCGGGCAAGGTCTAGGCCCGGGGTTGGCTGCTGCAACCTGAAGACAAGCGGATATTGTTCGTCGGCGCACTGTGGGGTGGCTGTCCGCGGACAACGGTTGCCGGACATCGAGTCATAGTCCCCGCTTGAGAAGACCACTGCCGGTGGCGGAACAGGTCTTCCTCGACATCGGGGTGTGCAGCCAAGCGAGGAACCGATCCGGCGAGCGGCCGGACATGTGCGCGGTTGAGTGCGCGATGGATCGAGCACGGCACGGCCGATCCATCGCCGCACGCGGTGCTGGTCGACGCTGCGCCCACCGGGCTTTTGGCTTCGGTGAGATTGCCCAACTCGCCGCCGACCCGAACGCCGCCGCCGATCGCCTTCCGACGGCGGGATGGGCTGGCCGTCGCCTGCCTGCCCTGGTTGAAGCCGTCGTCAGCGGCCGTTGAACGTATATTCCAGCCACGTCCGGAAATACACGCGGGGCCGCACGTCCGGGTGCAGGCCGTGGCGGCGGACCCGCTCTCCCGCCTATGAATCGACCCCAGTGGATTGTCGCGCTGCCTACCGTCTGGCTGCTGGCGGCGCTCGCGTTCGCCGCGGCGGCCGAGGACACCGTCGACGCGCTGCCGTCGCCGCTGGTGACGGCTGCGGTGCTCGACGCCAAGATCGCCGAGGTGGAAGCCGCCACCGACCTCACCGACGAGGTCCGCCAGCAGCTCATCGCGCTGTATCGCAAGGCCCAGAGTAACCTCGAGACGGCGCAGGCCAATGCGGGGGCGGCGGCAGCCTACCGCGAGACGGCCGAGACCGCGCCAGCGCAGATCGAGTCGCTGCATGCGGCGCGCGCCAAGACTCTCGCCGATGACCCGCTGGCGCAATTGGCCTTGGACCCGGACACACCGCTGGCGGAGTTGGAGCGGCGCCTGCAGGAGGTGCGTGCGGACCTAGCCGCCGTTCAGGCCCGCCACGACGACCTGGAGGCACGGCTGGCATTCCAGCAGAACCGCCCCGCCGCCGTGCGCCAGCGCCTCGGCGAGGCCGACGAGGCGCGCGAGGCCGCCTCTGCGAGCCTCCAGGTCGAGGCCGATTCCACCGCCGGGCTCGGCCGCACCAGTGCGCTCTCGGAAGCCCGGCGCTGGGAGCTGGAGACTCGCTACCAGGCGCTCAGCACCGAGATCCAGAGGCTCGACCAGGAACTGCTGAGCCGTGCCATCCGGGTCGACCTGCTGGAGGCCAAGCGGGACAAGGAGGCAGCCAGCATCGACTGGATCGCCGCGCGGGTGTCGGCGCTGGAGGAGCGCATCCTCGCGACACGCCAGCAGGCCGCCAGCGCAGCCCGGGCGGATGCAGAGCGGGTTCGGCGCGAGACCGCGCGCATGGACCCCGTCCTGGCCGGGCTCGCGGAAGCCAACGCCGAGCTGAGCCGCGAGACCGACCAGCTCACCGCGGCGTTGCGTGAGCTCGACCGTGCGCACGAGCGGGTCGATCGGCTCCAGGCGCGCATCGGCGCCGACTATCGCGACGCCCGCGACACGCTGCATTCCGGGCAGGTCAGCGGCGACCTGGGCACGGTCCTGCTGGAGCAGCTCGATGGCCTGCCGGACCTCAGCGACGTGCGCCGGCAGCGCGAGCTGCGCCTGGCCCGCATCGCCCAACGCAACGCGCTGCGGCTGCGCTACCGCGCCGCGGCGCGGCGTCTGAGCGATGTGGAGGCCAGCGTATCGGCGCTCGCGACACAGCTGCAAGCGGCACCGGCGCCGGCCCAGCAGGCGCGGCTACACGAATTGGTGGCGCGCCGCTTGGCGCTGCTCGAACGCATGTTGGAGACCGATGAGCTCCATCTGGCGAAGGCGCAGGAGCTGGACGCCGCGGAGGAGGCGCTGCTCGCCAGTGCCGCCGATTACAAGGCGCTGTTGCTGGGGCATCTGCCCTGGCTGCGCACCGAGCCGCCCACCGACCTGCACGAACTGCTGACGGTGCCGGGCCGACTGCGCGCCATGCTGGCCACGGCCCGCGTCGGCGGGCTCGGCAAGCGCCTGAGCGGTCAGCTCGGAGCAAGCCCGGTATTCTGGGCGACGCTGTTGCTGGCAGCAGGGCTGCTGGGGGCTCGGCGCCGGATCATCGCAAAGATGGCGGACATCGCTGGGCGTGTCGGCAAGCCGACCACGGACAGCTTCGGCCACACGCTGAAGGCGCTCGGCCTAACGCTGCTGCTGGCATTGCCCCTGCCACTGCCGTTGGGTGCCGCAGGCTGGGTGCTGCTCACCGACACCGGGGGCACCGAGCTGACGCGGACCCTCGGCGACGCCCTGCTGCGTGTTGCGGTGCTGCTGTTCGCGCTGCAACTGCTCACGGCACTGTGTGTGCCGAAGGGGCTCGCGGCCGCGCATTTTCGCTGGTCTGAACAGAGCCTGGCGCTGCTGCATACCCAGACCCGGCGCCTGGCCTGGGTGTTCATCCCGGCGGTGGCGTTGCTGCATCTGTTCAAGAGTCTCTACCCGCTGGAGAGTGGCGGCACGCCAGCGCGGCTCGCCGGCACCAGCGCCTCCGTGGCGCTGGCCTGGTTCCTGTACCGGCTGTTCCATCCGCGCCGCGGGATCATGGCCCAGCTCCGCCACCCCGAGGACTATCCACTGATCATGGGCAGTTACTGGCTCTGGTACCCGCTGCTGGCGCTCTATCCCATCGTGCTGGGCGTGCTCGCGCTGTCCGGCTACCTGTATACAGTGACGGTGGAGGCCAACGACTTTCTAGACTCCCTGCTGCTGCTGTTGACGGTGGCGCTGGTGGATGCGCTGGCCCTGCGCTGGCTGCTGGTGGTGCGCCGGCGGCTCGCCTACGAGGCCGCGCTGGAGCGGCGCCGCGTGGCCAGCGAAGCCAAAGCCGAGCAGCGTGACGGGGCCGAGGCCGCGGAAGCGCAAATCGAGGAGCCGAAGGTGGACCTCTCTGCGCTCAGCGACGACACGCGCCGCCTGATCCGCACCGCGCTCGTGGTGCTCGCGGCGGTCGGGCTGGCCTTGATCTGGTCCGATAGCGTGCCGGCCCTGCGCTCGCTGCAGGAGCACACGCTTTGGCACACCTCCGTGATGGTGGACGGCGAAGCACAACAGCGGCCCATCACGCTCCTGGACCTCGGGCTGGCTCTGCTGTTTGCCGCCGGCATCCTAGTCCTCCTGAAGCGCCTGCCGGCGCTGCTCGAGATCGTGCTGCTGCGGCGCTACAACATGTCGGCCGCGGATCGCTACGCCGTGACGACGCTGACCAGCTACGTCATCGGCGCCGTCGGCATCCTGCTCGTGCTGGGCAGGCTTGGCGCGAGTTGGACCCAACTGCAGTGGTTGGCTGCGGCGCTCAGCGTTGGCATCGGCTTCGGCCTGCAAGAGATCGTCGCCAACTTCATCAGCGGGCTGATCATCCTGTTCGAGCGGCCGGTCCGTGTCGGCGACACCGTGACCGTCGGGGACACCGACGGCGTTGTGACCCGCATCCGCATCCGCGCCACCACCATCCGCAACTTCGACCGCAAGGAGCTGTTGGTGCCGAACAAGGAGTTCGTGACCGGGCGACTGCTGAACTGGTCCCTGTCCGACCCGGTCACGCGCATCCTGCTGGTGGTGGGCGTCGCCTACGGAAGCGACGTCGACAAGGCGCTCGCGATCATGCAACGGCTTGCCGAGGAGCATGTGCACGTCGTGAACGACCCGCCGCCGTGCGTGACCTTCGACACCTTCGGCGACAACGCGCTGACCCTGACCCTGCGCGCCTACGTGGACTCCGTCGACGTGCGCCTTGCCACCATCACCGACCTGAACCGGGCCATCAATCGCGCTTTCGCCGATGCGGGCCTCTGCATCGCCTTCCCGCAGCGGGACGTGCACTTGGACGCGACTGCGCCGCTGCGGGTGCAGATCGAACCACCGACAAACCCCGACTGAACCGGACTGTGTCCCCCACGGGAAGACGGCCTGGGCTGGAAAGAGTCCGTCGACCGCGGGCCGGTCGAGGTCCGCATCCGACCGCAAGGTCGCGGGTAGCGGGGCGACGAGCGCCAGGCGTTTGTCGGCCAATTCCGGATACTCATTGGTTCGACGCGTGTGCCAGCTTCACGATGAAACCTGCCGCCGCGAGCCCGACACCGGGAGCCGCAACCAGCCCTTGCTCCGAGTCGCCGCCGCAGTGGATGCCGGCGGCCTCACTTGGACGTTTTCAGCCAGGCGCCCGGTTTCGCTGCTCCTCGTTGGCGAGCGCTTGGGTCGTGATCTCGTGATAGAGATTGACGACGCGCGCGTACAGCGGCTGATACTCGGGGCAGCGGTCCACCAGATACTTGCTGTCCATCGCCTCCCGGCAAACCTCTTCCAGAAACGCCTGCTCGAAATCCGTGAGCGGCTGGCCGGCCGCGACGCTGCTCTTCAACGCCAGGATGCGGGTCAGGTGCTCGGCCTCGAAGCGCTGCATCAACACCTCGATCAAATTCTCGATGCTGGCATGATCGTTCATCGGGGGACTCCTCGTTGGTTCGTTATCGTACGTGGGCGGCGGGGTTGATTGGCCGGCGACCGCGGGTCCGGACAACATCTGCTTCAGGGATTCTCCCTGCCGCGCGGCCGTCCTGATCAGGCGGCCAAAAAGATGCTGGCCTCGCAGATGAAGTCGCGCTCGGGCAGCAGCTCCGCGCGGGGAAAGCTCACGAGGCAGGCGACGCGGGGGCGGCGGCCGGCGACATGAATCTCCGCCAGGGGCAGCTCGCGGGCGCCGGCCGTGCCGGGCTCGTCGTACCTGATGCCCAAGCGGTCCATGAAGATGCTGTACTGGCGGCTGCTCACCAGCTTGTGCGGGTTGGACAGCGAGTCGGCGACATAGTTGAAAAGATCGTCGAGCGTTGTCAGGCGCAGCGTGGGCGCGCGGAGCTCTGCCTCGATGACATCGACTTCAAGCCGCAGCGCCGCGTGTGTGGGCGAGCCCGGGGCCGCGCGCCTTAGGCGTGCCCGCCACGCCCGGGCGCGGCGCTCGAGCTCGGCGGTGCGGGTCTGCGCGCCGGCCGACTCCAGATGAATGTGGCCAATCAGGCTATTGAAGATGCAGCACTTGAGCGCACAGCGTGCATCGGCCTCGACGAGACCCGGCGAGACCAACTGGTGATCGGTGAAACTGACAGCGGTCTGCAGGACATCCTTGCGCAGCACGTCGCCCTCCACGGCCATGCCCAACTGGCGGCGCTCCTCGCGGTGCATGCATAGCAGCGCGAAGCACTGCTCCGCGCCGGCGTTGGCGTCGAACAGGTCACGCACCTCGCGGCTATGGCTGAAGACCTCCTGCAGGCCGGCATAGTTCACGAAGAAGGCATTGACCCGCGGGTCTGATGCATAGGTGCGCCGCTGGCACGGCAGGACACCAGGGATGGCGTCGACCAGTTGATCGATACTCCGCAGGGCCGTGACGACAGGTCCGCGCAGCCGCCGGGCGTAGCCGGACACGGCGCGCAGCCGGGGCGAGATTTCATCGACGACGTGCTCGACCGCCTGGTCCAGGGTGCTGGCGCACGCTGACGGCGGCCCATCGTCCTTGGACAATACGTCGAAGCTGCCGCCAAAGCGGCGGAACGTCGCCTCGAGGAACGCAGCGAACATCTTATCCATCCTCCGGGTGGTTGTGATTATTTTGGGCGACGCCGCCGAGGGCGGTCGGCGCACGTGCCGACCGCCCTGCGGTGGACAACGCCGCCGTGGGCGCATCTGCCGGTGCGGCGTCCAGACCGCGGCCGACGCCGAGTGCGCAACGGCTGGCGTAGCCAGGCGCGGCGTACGCCCATGCCACGACATGGAGAGACCATGCATATTACGGCGAGCGCGAAATTCCGCAGGGCCTCTGCGCTTCGCGATGCTCCCTGAGGTGGACCCCATGAGCTGGCGAGCCTCCGAGAGCGATGATCATCCGCCTGGATTTGGACAACATCGGGTGGTTCCGGAAAAACGCTCGTCACTTTCACGTCCATCGATCTCCGTCATGGACCCATCCGTCGTTGTTTGGGAAACGCCGACCTATCGGCGCTCCCCGTGCGGGGAGCGATGCCCCGCCAGTTTCAGCGGCCGAAGCCGCTGCGCGCCGTCCTCGGCGCAGGCAAGCTGGGGGCGATGATCGGAGTTAGCTCCTCCCTGCGTCGTGCGGTCCTGTTGGGTGGGCTAGAGTTGCAGTAGACGATGCCGCTCCACGGCGCCGCCGGCTCGCCCTCTCTCCAGTGCTTCGGCATCTTCAGTGCCAACGGAGCAATACCCATGAGCGCATCCGATCTTCCAGAGCAGGCCCCGTCCGCTCCCGGCTGGCGTCACTTCGAGCATCGTGCCGACATGGGCGTCGAGGGCGCCGGGCGCAGCCCGGCGGAGGCGTTCGCGCAGGCGGCCGTGGCGCTGACCGCCATCGTCTGCGACCCCGCCGCCGTGCAGCCGCGGGTGGCGCTGGACGTCGCCTGCGACGAGCCGGACCTGGAATTGCTGCTCGTGGACTGGCTCAACGCGCTGATCTACCGCATGGCCACCGAGCGCATGCTGTTCTCGCGGTTCGACGTGCGCATCGACGACGGCCGGCTGCGCGCCACCATCCGCGGCGAGTCGGTGGAGCGGGAGCGCCATCGGCCGGCGGTGGAGGTAAAGGGCGCGACCTATACGGCGTTGTCGGTGACGCATGACGCGAGCGGACTCTGGACCGCCCGCTGCGTCGTCGACGTCTGAGCGGCAAGGCTGGGGCAAATCAGCGACGGACCCCGAGGTGTCACCATGACCGGGCTCATGACCAATTTCACGCGGGCGCTGACCAGGATCAGCGACACCGAATGGCGCATCGCGCCCCAAGGCGCAATGCGTGTGCCGGTGGTGCTCTACGCCAGCGAGGCGCTGGTCCGCGACATGGACGACAAGGTGCTGGAGCAGGCGGCAAACGTTGCGACCCTGCCCGGCATCGTCGGTGCCTCCTACGCGATGCCGGATGCCCACTGGGGCTACGGCTTCCCCATCGGCGGCGTGGCCGCCTTCGACGCCGACGACGGCGGGGTCGTCTCCGGCGGCGGTGTCGGCTTCGACATCTCCTGTGGCGTGCGCACGCTGCACACCGGGCTCGACCGTGCCGCCGTGATGGCCGTGCAGCAGGAACTCGCGAACGCCCTCTATTACACGATCCCGGTGGGCGTCGGCAGCACCGGCGCCATCCGGCTGGATCGCCGCGGCATGGACGCGATGCTCACCGGCGGTGCCGCCTGGGCGGTGCGTGAGGGCTACGGCCGGCGCGACGACCTGGAGCGCATCGAGGAGCGCGGCTGCATGGCCGGCGCCGACCCGGACCAAGTCTCCGAGCAGGCCAAGAAGCGCCAGCAGCAGGAGATGGGCACGCTGGGCTCCGGCAACCATTACCTGGAGGTGCAGGCCGTCACCGACATCTACGATCCGGCCACCGCCGACGCCTTCGCGCTGCGCCGCGGCGACGTCACGGTCAGCATCCACTGCGGCTCGCGCGGGCTCGGCCACCAGATCGGCACCGATTACTTGAAGCGCATGGCCGTAGCGGCGGCCAAGCATGGCATCACCCTCCCAGACCGGGAGCTGGCCTGTGCGCCCATCGACTCCGAGCTCGGCCGCGCCTATCTCGGCGCCATGCGCGCCGGCATCAACTGCGCCTTGGCGAACCGCCAGATCCTCACCCACCTGGCGCGCCGGGCGTTCACGGAGTTCTTCGGTACCGACCTGGCGCTGCTCTACGACGTCTCGCACAACACCTGCAAGCTCGAGGAGCACGTCGTCGACGGCCGCAAGCGCAAGCTGTACGTGCATCGCAAGGGTGCCACCCGCGCCTTCGGGCCGCGGCACCCGGACCTGCCGGCGGACCTGCGCGACGTCGGTCAGCCGGTGCTGATTGGCGGCACCATGGGCACCGCCTCGTACATCCTGGTGGGGGGCAACGAGCCACGCCCTGATGAGAGCAGGTCGCTCGCGTTCGCCTCCGCCTGCCACGGCGCCGGCCGGGCGCTGAGCCGGCGCGCCGCCACCAAGCGCTGGCATGGCCGCGCGGTGCAGGATGAGCTGGCGCACCGCGGTATCGTCGTGCGCAGCCCATCGGCGCGCGGGCTGGCAGAGGAGGCGCCGGGCGCCTACAAGGACGTGAGCGAGGTGGTGCTGGTGGCAGAGCGCGCCGGACTGGCGCGCCGGGTCGCGCGGCTGGAGCCGCTGATCTGCATCAAGGGCTGACTTCGCGCACCGCGAGCCCGGCGGCGAGGTTCACCGCCAGCGTGGTCTTGCCGGTGCCACCCTTGTCGGCGGTCCCGGTGTGCCGGCGAGACGCCGGCGGTCCCAGTGGGTCCCAGTGGGCCGGCGGGATGCCGGCGGTGTCGGGTGAGGCGGCTCAGGCGGGCGTGTGCGGCGGGTCGAGGTCGTCGGGTGCGTCCCGATACGCGCGCCGCTCCTCGGTGAGCATCTGCTCCAGCATCAGGATGTGCTCTGCCTCCTCGGCGGCCATCTCGGCGGCCAGGCCGCGCGCCTCCGGCGCGGACGCGCTGGTGGCGACCTGGCTGTAGTAGGCATGGCCGCGGCGCTCGTTGTGCAGGGCCAGCTCGATGGCCTGCACCGTGCTCATGCCGTAGCTCACCGCCGGGTCGAGGCAGTCCGCGCCCTCTGGGGCGTGTGGGCACTCCCACTTGAACTCCCAGGGCGGGATGCGCGGCAGCGCCGTGTCGCCGGCGCGCGCGGCGACCGTGGCGGCATGCTCTCCGCTCAGCACGGCGAGCCTGCTGAACAGCTCCGCCACCGCGGTGTTGTGGTGCACCGCCATGCTGTCGGCGAGTTGCTCGTAGTGCGCCTGGGAGGCGTACTCCAGCTCCAGGGCGTGGGCCAGGAGCTCGCCGACGGATTCAACCACGCCTGCTTGCATCGATGTCTTCATCGGCACAGCTCCGCTTCCAACGCGGCGAGCGCCGCGGCGCTTGCCGCGGCGTCTGACTGGCCCTGCTCGGCGGCCGTCGTGACAGCGGGCGCATAGACCGGGATCTGCTGCTCAAAGAGTATGCCGAGCGCCATGCCGTCGTCGCGCTGGATCAGCTCGGCGGCCCGGGCGATGTCCTCGGCGGGACCGCGCTCGCAAGGATGTACCAACTGCTTCCAGGCATGATGTTCCGCGCGGAAGGTACGGCAGGGGCTCAGCACGTGCACGAAGGCGAAGCCCGGGTGCTCGATGGCCGCCGCCAGCAGCCGTGTGAGGCCGGCCGGATCGCCGGCGAAGCCGCGGGCGATGAAGCTGGCACCGGCCGCCAGGGCGATGGCCGCCGGCTGGAAGCGCCGCACGCCGGTGCCGTGCGGGGTCAGCTTGCTGCGGTGCCAATCCGGCTGGGTGGTAGGAGAGGCCTGGCCCTTGGTCATCCCATAGACCTCGTTGTCCATGACGATGTAGGTGAAGTCCTGGTTGCGGCGGCAGGCATGCAGGAAGTGATTCCCACCGATGGAAAAGCCGTCGCCGTCGCCGCCGGCGGCGATGACGGTCAGCTCCGGCCGTGCCGCCTTCAGCCCCGCCGCCAACGGCAGCGCCCGGCCATGCAGGCCATGGAAGCCGTGCACCGAGAGGTAGGCCGGCAGCCGCGACGAGCAGCCGATGCCCGAGACCACGGCGATCCGCTCCGGCGGCAGCTCCAGGTAGGCGAGCGTCTTGGTGAGCGCCGCCAGCACGCCGAAGTGCCCGCAGCCGGGGCACCAGATGGGCTTGATGTGGGACTTGTAGGTCTGCGCCCGCAGGCTCGGGATGACCGCCCGGTGCTGCGCCGAGGGTGCGTGCTCGGCGGACGGGGGCTGGCGCGCGGGTGTGCTGCCGGTGCGTCGCGGCGGGGACGCCGCTCCCACGGTGTGGTCGCCGGGCGCACGTGTGGTGCTAGTCTCGGTCATGCCGATCCTCCGCGAGTAGTGCCGTGGCGGCTGCAACGATCTCGGCGGGTCGCAGCGGCAGCGGGCCGGGCCGCGCCAGGGAGCGCGCCCCCGCCGGAAGCGCCTGCTCCGCGTGCAGGTAGTGGAAGAGCTGGGCGCCATGGTTCTGCTCTACCACGAGCACCCGGGCGTCACGCATAGCGGCCATCAGCGCCGTGCGCTGCAGTGGGGCGAGCAGCCGCAGTGCAATGGTGCGCACGCGCGGGTGATCGCGCCGCAGCCGCTCGGCCGCCTCCACCACCGCACCGCGCCCGGCGCCGAAGGTGACGATGCAGAGACAGGGACCCGCGTCCGCCTCGGTGCCATCCTCGTGGTCGAGGATTTCGGCCCAATCGGGTCCGAAGTCGAAGACCGTCAGCTTGCGGCCGCGCTTGTCGAGCTGCGCCGCGTGGTCTGCGGCGCGGCTGGAGGGAGCGCCTTCGGTGTCGTGCTCGAGCCCGTCCGCGGTGTAGGCGCGGCCCGCCTCGCCGGGCACGGACATGGGCGAGACGCCGTCGGCGGTGATGGCGTAGCGCCGATAGACGGCATCGCTGTTGAGCAAGGGCCCACGCAGCTCGGTGGCATCCCGCGCCGGCCTGGTCAGCGCCTGGCTCACCGGGTCGCACACCGCCCGCGACTGGCCCAGCGACTGATCCGACAGCACGATGGCCGCCGTTTGCAGCCGCCAGGCGAGACGTACCGCCCAGGCCACGGTGTGTGCGCAGTCGGCGATATCGAGTGCCGCCAGCACCAGGTGTGGCGCATCGCCGTGCAGGCCGTACAGGGCGGCGTTCAGGTCCGATTGCTCGGCCTTGGTTGGGATGCCGGTGCTGGGACCGCCGCGCATCACGTTCACCACGACGATGGGCGTCTCGCTGGCGACGGCGAGCCCGATGCCCTCCTGCATCAGGCTGAGGCCGGGGCCGGAGGTGGCCGTCAGCGCCGGTACGCCGCCGAAGGCGCTGCCGACGATCATGTTCACGGACGCCAGCTCGTCCTCCGCCTGGAGCAGCGTGCCGCCCACGCGCGGCAGCCGCGGCGCCAGCCATTCCAGCATCTCGCTGGCGGGGGTGATGGGGTAGGCGGCGACGAAGCGCACGCCGGCGCGCAGCGCACCGAGCCCGGCGGCCTCGTTGCCGGTAATGTGCCAGCGCTCGGGCGGCGGCACGTAGAGCTCCACCGTGGCCAGCAGCCGGTCCGCCGGGTCCGCCAGCGCGAAGCCGGCGTCGATGCAGGCGTGGGCGGCCGCCACAACCGCTTCGCCCTTGCCGCTCAGGGTGCGCCCGGCGGCGTCCAGCAGCGCCTCGAGCGGCAGCCCGGCGAGCGCGCCGACGGCGCCGACGGCCACCATGTTGGCGCGCCCGCCCTCGCGCTCGCGTGCGCTGGCGGCGAAGCCGGCTTCGCGGACGCGGGCGGCGCTCGCCGAGACCGCATCGGGCGGGGCACCAGCGGCGGGGTCGGCCAGCACGAGGCTTGCGGCATCGAGGGGGATCTCGTCGGCGAAACGCGCGTGATTGGCCCAGTCCAACGCCGCCAGCAGGTCGCAGCGATCACCGGCACAGTGGATCGGTTCGGGGCCGAAGCGCAGCAGCGCCGCCGACTCGCCGCCGCGGATCTGCGGGCCGGCGCTGCGCCGCAGCAGGCCGTAGAGGCCGGCGGCCGCGACAGCCTCCAGCAGGATCAGCCCGGCGGTGACGGCACCACTGCCGCCGGCACCGGTCACGGCAACGGACAGGGAGGCGTCGGTGCGCGCCGCCGCGGCGCGTTCGTTGGCGTCGGTCATGCGTGCGTCTCTCGCTGTCCCTTGGGTATTGACGCCCGCGCTGATCCCGCGCGGGTCATGCTGCCTTGGTCGCGTTGCTCCGGGCGTCGATCAGGCTTGCCGATCAGGGCCGGCCTTCAGACTGAACGATCGGGCTGGGCTGGCAGCTCGGGCTATCAGGCCGGCAAGTCTGGTCCGAGGAACGGACGCAGACGTTGCAGCATTTCCCGCTGCACCTTCAGCCCGCCGGCGACGACGTTGCCGGTCTCGAAGTAGCGCTCACTGCCCGCGAGGTCCGTCACCCTGCCGCCGGCCTCGGTGACCAACAATGTGCCCGCGGCGAAGTCCCAGGGTCTGAGGCCCAGTTCCCAGAAACCGTCGAGGCGTCCGGCCGCCACGTACGCGAAGTCCAACGCCGCCGAGCCCGGCCGCCGCACACCGGCGGTGTTCTCGATGATTGCCTCCAGCATGGGCAGGTAGACCTTGAGCTGAAGGTGGTCGCGGAACGGGATGCCGGTGCCGATGAGCGCGCCCTCCATGCCGCGGCGCTGGGTGACGCGGATCTTGCGGTCGTTGAGCAGGGCGCCGCCGCCGCGCTCGGCGGTGAACAGCTCCTCGTGCAGCGGGTCGTAGACCACCGCCAACTCCATGCGCCCGCGCCGTCTGAGCCCAATGGAGATGGACCACTGCGGGAAGCCGTGCAGATAATTGGTGGTGCCGTCCAGCGGGTCGATGAGCCATTCGAATTCGTCGGCCCCACCCTGGCTCCCGGCCTGGCTCCCGGCCTTGCTGCGGCCGGCGTGGGCGCCGCTCTCTTCGGCGAGGATGGCGTGGTCCGGATACTTGCCACGCAGGTGCTCGATGATGGCGGTCTCGGCGGCGCGGTCCACGTCCGAGACGAAATCGTTGTGGCCCTTGGCCGTGACCTTGATGCCGTCCACGCGCTCGAAGAAGCGCATGGTGAGGCGCCCGGCGGCGCGGGCGGCGCGAACGGCGATGTTGAGCATCGGAGACATGGCGGCACCATAGCGCAAGCGCGGTGATGTTTGTAGGCTTATTCAGCAATTGCTGATCCAGGCTGCCCCGCACCATCGAAATTGGGCCAGTGTTCATGCTGTGCACATCCGCGCACACAACGCTGTCGGCCGGGTCGACGCGGGTCGACGCGGGAAGCCCGACGCGCGGCGGCTGATTTGAGCGCCCGGGTCAGGCCGCGCTCCTCGGCCCGAACGGCGACGGATGCTTGCCCGCTCCCCATTGCGGTTCCCCAGCGCGGCGGGGCCGGCCACACACCTCAGGAGGCACCATTGCGGCCAACAGGCAATGCAGATCAGGCCCGGGACGACGCCATCCTCGCCCGCATCCGCTTCGTGCTGGTGGAGACCAGCCTCAGCGGCAACATTGGCGCCGTGGCGCGGGCCATGAAGAACATGGGCCTCGCGCGCCTCGCCCTGGTGCGGCCGAGGCCGGGTGCGTCGGGCTTTGCGGATGCGGAGGCCCTGGCGCGCGCCTCCGGCGCCGATGATTTGCTCCAGGCCGCCACGGTGCATGACACGCTGCCCGAGGCCCTCGCCGGCTGCCGCTTGGTGCTGGGCTCCAGCGCTCGGCTGCGCTCGTTGGAATGGCCGGTGCTGGACCCCGCCGCCGGCGCGGCGCGGCTGGTGGCCGAGGCCACCCACGGCGACGTCGCGCTCGTGCTGGGCCGCGAGCGTACGGGGCTCAGCAACGACGAGCTGGCGCTGTGCCATTTCCTGGTGCAGATCCCGACGAATCCTGATTTCAGCTCGCTGAACATCGCCGCCGCGGCGCAGGTGTTCGCCTACGAGGTCCGCTGCCACCTGCCAGGCGCGGCCGCGCTCGCCGATCCGCGCTTGGCGGACAGCCGCCCGGACCTTGCCACCGCCGAGGAGATGGACGGCTTCCACGACCACCTGATGCGCACGCTCATCGGCATCGGCTATGCCGACGCCGAGCAGTGCGCAACCCTGTCGCGCCGGCTGCGGCGGCTGTTCCACCGCGCGCGGCCGGACCGCACCGAGCTCAACATCCTGCGCGGTGTGCTGGCGAAGATGGCGCTGCGCTCGGGCGGCGCGGATTGACACCCCGGTCTGGCTGATGGCGCTCGGGTCGGAGAAACCCTGGGCAAGGAATAATATTGCGCTCCATACTTGACGCTGCGCCGCCGCGGCGGTTGCGTGGGTACATGTCCACGCCCGCATCGCGCTGTGCCGCAGCCTTCGTCCCCGTGTCGGTCGTCGTCCCGCCGCCAGGACGGATTTCATGATAACGACTGGGCAGTGCGCGGCGGCATGGGGCACCTGGAACAACTGACACTCGCCGACATCTGCACCCGCGATGTCGCCAGCGTGGGGGAGGCGGAGCCGCTGGTGGTCGTGCTCGGGCTGTTGCAGGCCCGGCGCATCAGCTCCGTGCTGGTCACCCGCGGAGTCGAGCCTGTCGGCATTTTCACCGGAGCGATGCCCTCGAACGGAGCTCGGCGAGGAGGGGCGTGTCTTGCGCTGCGACGCCACCGCGGTCGGCGATGCCGACGGCAACCGCGTCGGCTACCTGCTGCTGCTCGCCGACGTGACGCCGCAGCACCAGTACCTGCGCCACATCGAGCATCAGCACCACCTGCTCGGCGCGGTGTTCGAGGCCATCAGAGACCCCCTGCTGCTCACCGATGCCGAGCAGCGCGTTCTGCTGGCCAACCGTGCCGTCGAGCGTGTCTTTGGCCAGCCGCCGGAGGCCGTCGTCGGCCAGCCGGTTCAGCACCTGTTCGCCGACGCCGCTGCCTGCGAGGCGCGGTTGGATGCGCCCGAGTTGGCAGTGCCCGCCGAAATGCCGGTGCTCTGGGCGCGGCGGGCGGATGGCGAGCTGTTCCCCACGGAGGTGGGCGTCTCCGTGGTGCCGGGCGGAGACGCGCGGCTCGGCCGCGCCGTGCTGGTGCGCGACATCACCGAGTCCAAGCGCGCCGCCGAGTCGGAGCAGTGGGCCAGGGCCGTGTTCGAGAACACCGCCGAGGGCATCATGCTCACGGACGCGGACAACCGCATCGTCGCCGTCAATCCGGCCTTCACCGCCATCACCGGCTACAGCGCCGAGGAGGTGCTTGGCCGCAGTCCGAGCCTGTTGCGCTCGGGTCGCCAGAACAAGGACTTCTACCGCGCGATGTGGCGGGAGCTGGAGGCCGGCGGTCGCTGGAAGGGGGAGCTATGGAATCGCCGCAAGGACGGCGAGATCTATGCCGAGTGGCTCAGCATCAGCGAGATCCGCGACGCCGATGGCACGCTCCGGCACCGCGTCGGCGTGTTCAGCGACATCACTCCCATGCGGCGCTCCGAGGAGGAGATCGACCACCTCACCCATTACGACCCCATCACCGGCCTGCCGAACCAGCGGCTGTTGCGCGCCCGCCTGGAGCAGGCGTTGCAGTCCGCGCAGGTGGCCAACCGCCCGCTCGCGCTGATGCTGCTGAACCTGGACGGCTTCAAGCGCGTGGTGGCGAGCTTCGGCCACGAGGTGGCGGACGCCGCGCTGCAACGGGCGAAATCCGAGGCGCCCGGCAGCATCGCCTTCTACCGCCCCGAGCTCACCGCCGCCGCGCTGCGCGTCATCGAGCTGGACCGCACCATGCGCACCGCGCTGGCGAGCAACCAGTTCGAGCTCCACTTCCAGCCCAAGCTGGACCTCGGCTGCCGCTGCATCGTCGGCGCCGAGGCGTTGCTGCGCTGGCGCCGGCCGGACGGCGTGCTGGTGCCGCCGCACCTGTTCATGGAGGCGGTGGAGAAGAGCGATCTCATGCTGGATGTGGACCGCTGGGTGCTGTTGGTCGGTGACGACGAGGTCGAGCTTGGGCGGATCGCGACCCAGCTCGCCGAGCTCGGCTGTTCGGCGCTGCGTGCAGCGGGGCTGAGCGCGGCACTCGACCTGGTGCAGCAGGAGGCCGTGGACCTGGTCCTCGGCGATGCCGAGCTGCCGGACGGGGATGCGGTAGATCTGCTCGCTGCGCTGCGCCGCAGCCATCCCACCATCACCCGCATGCTGCTCGCCGCGCAGCCGGACACGGCCGGGCTGGTGGAGGCGATCAATCGCGGCGGCATCTTCCGCTGCCTGCCCAAGCCGCTGAGCGACGAGGACCTCGCGCAGGCCATGGATGCCGGCTATGCGCATGGCCTGCGCAAGCTGCGGCAACAACCGTCCGCGGCGGATGCGGTCTCCTGAGCCCGTCCGCTCGACACCGCCCCAGCACGCGGGCGCGCCGCGCGGGTGCCGGGCTAACCGGGCTTCTTGACACAAAGCTTCAAGAACCTGCGATAACGTTCTCATCCTTCCCTGGGCTCTGTCAGCGCGCAAAGGGCCATCAGTGTCGGCCGTGGTCTTGCCGGCCTGACCATTTTTTGGTCAGCCTGACGGAATGAACTGCCAGCAGAGCGACTTGGCGCATCGCCCAACAGGTTTTCCACAGCAGCCCCAACACCGGCGGTGGAAAACCGATGCGGCCAAGTCCGCGGGCGCAGGATCTTCGGCGCTCATGCGCTCCCGGCGCGACCAGTCAGGCATCCTCCACCGCCTGACCATTTTTTGGTCAGCCTGACGGAATGACCTGCCAGCAGAGCGACTTGGCGCATCGCCCAACAGGTTTTCCACAGCAGCCCCAACACCGCCGGTGGAAAACCGCTGCCGCCAATTCCGCGGGCGCCGTCGCCGTCGCGTGTGCAGATGCTTGACGGTGTGGCCCTGGCACCCTGTCAGGCCGTGATTCGCGCAACCACCGCCGCTGCGGCGCCTGCGCAGAGCAGGGCACCGGCGAGGCTGCCGCCGAAGGCGGACAGGCGCAGTTTCAGGAGCAGCGTCGGCTCGTCCTCGGTGGAAATGACGAAGGGCTGGCCCGGGTCGCCGGTGGCCAGCACGCGCGGCCGCGGCGCCTCGGCGCCGAGCTTGGCCTCGGCCTGTTCGGCGAGCCGCGCGGCCTTGCGGCGGGCGTGCTCCCATTCCTGGAGGCTCACCTCGCCATCGCCATCGCGGTCGAAGCACTGCATGCGCTCGGGGTCGCGTTTCCAGCGGGCGAGCAGGGTGCGGGTCAGGGCCGCGCGCTCGCGCACGCCGCGGCGCGGGGTTTCGAAGTGGCCCAGCACGTAGACGGACTCGTGCTCGGCGATGCGCTCCTCGGTCATGCGATAGCGGCGCTGGCGCTCGAAAAAGGCACCGATGGCGTTCCGCTGTGTGGCGACCCGGCCCGGATGTGGGCCGTACCACTGCTGGCGGGCGCGGAAATGCAGGTGCGCGCCGTCCGGGTGGATCTCGGCCTCACCGCTGCCGTCGTCCAGCAGGAAGGCGCGCTCGGCGTCGCCGTGCTCGATGGTCACCCAACTGCCGCTCTTGCCGCTGCTGCGGTACTCCTGGATGCGCCAGCGGAACCAGACGCAGGGCGTGCCGGTGAGCCGCGCCGCGAGCAGACCGCGCAGCGGTGCCGCGCGCCCTTGCAGCTCCACGTAGCCCTGCGGCGCCGAGCGGATGCGCGCGGTGGGGGTGTCGACGATGAGCCGCAGCCGCCAGAAGTGCTCGAGGCCGCGGCGCACCAGCCAGACGCCGACGCCGGCGGCGATGGCCACGCCGATCCAGAAGCCCGCCGGATCGGCGGTGGCTAACTGCGCGAGGAAGTCCTGTGCCGGCATTGCGGCGGGTGGACGTGGCTGCTTGCGTGGCGACTGGCCGAGCGGGCAGGCTGGGCGGGCAGGGCGTTGCCCGGCAGGTCCTGTCCCCTCAGGCGAACAGCTTGGCGATGTCCACGTCCTTGCGGGCGTCCTGGAACTCCAGGAGCTCCGCCGGCCGGAAGTTGAACAGCCGGGCGATGAAAACGTCCGGGAACTGCTCCAGGCGCATGTTGTTGAGGTTGACGCTGTCGTTGTACAGCTCGCGGCGGTCGGCGATGGTGTCCTCCAGCTGCGAGATGCGCTGCGAGAGCTGCTGGAAGGCGCGGTCCGCTTTCAGGTCCGGGTAGTTCTCGGCGAGCGCCAAAAGCCGGTCCAGGCCCGCGCGCAGCTCGGTTTCCGCGCGGCCGAGCGCGCGCACGCGGCCGGCGTGCTGCGCGTCCAGCACCGCGCCACGGGCCTCCACCACACGCGTCAGCGTTTCCTGCTCGTGCTGCATGTAGCGCTTGCAGACGGCCACCAGCTTGGGCAGCTCGTCGTGGCGCTGCTTCAGCGCCACGTCGATGTTGGACCAGGCCTTGGCCAGCGTGTGCTTGAGGCGCACCAGGTTGTTGTAGATGAGCGCCGCGTACAGGGCGGCGATGAGTAGGGCGGCGAGGATGAGGATGAAGGTGAGGCTCATGGGGGCAGTCCGAGGCTATGGGTCTCCCGCACCATGCTAGCGCCTTGTGAGGTGGGCAGGTGTGCGCAGTGGCAGGTTTCCTGCCTGTGTGCAGCAGCTTGAACCAAACGGCGCAAGGAGGCCGGGACGTCTTGAAGCCAGCCGCGCGGCATTGAGTCGCGCGGCTGGCGGACCGGGTACAACGCGGCGCCCTCGGGGAGCCCTACCGATCGCGCCAGATGCCAACGGGATACTGCATCACCATCGGATCGTCGGTCATCAGCAGCAGCGGCTCTGTCTGTGCTTGGGCGACCAACAAGCGATCGAAGGGGTCGCGGTGGTGGCTCGGGAGCTGGCGGACCGCCGCCGCATGGATGCCGGTCACGGGCAATTCCTCAAAGCCGGTCTCGAGGGCGCCACGGCGAATGACGTCCGGCTCCACATCGAAGTCGGGCCGGTTCAGCGCCCGCTTGATCGCGATTTCCCAGACATTGACGGCGCTGAAAAAGACCCGCGCTTCCGGGGATTCGAGCAGGTCCGCGGCGCTGACCCTCAGTCGGGCGGGAGCGAGTAACGCCCACAACAGCAAATGGGTATCCAGTAGGACACGCATCAACGGCCCTCGATAGCGTCCAGAAAGGGCTCGGGCGTTTCGGGGATCGGCGGACTGTCGCTGCCGGGAATGCGGAACTGGCCGGACAACCGGCCGAGCTTGCGGGGCTGGGGCTTGTCCTCGATCAACACGAGCCGGACCACTGGCTTGCCGGCCCTGGCGATCACCGCCTCACCGCCTGCCTCCACCTGCTCGATGATCTGCGAGAGGTGTGTCTTCGCCTCGTGGATGTTGAACTGTGTTTGCATCATTGATCCGCGCTTAGCTAACCCGAGACTAACTCAAGACTAGAGCGAACGATCTTGGCTATCAAGGGACGCTCTGATTTGTCGGCCCTTCCCGTGGGAGGGCGGGGCTAAGCAACGTTCAAGTGCCCGGCGACAGCGAACATGAAGCACCTCGGATGTCGCCCGATTTGTGTGCGTGTTCGAGCTCCGTGGCGATCTTGGCCGGGAAGGCCAGGAAGTCGCCGGCTCCCAAGGGGTTTTCCCTGCGCGTTGAGCGAGTCTGCGGGGCGCCGTCGTGTGGATCGGGTGCAGCAATGGAGCTGGCGTGTTGCGACGCCGCCGGCGCGGCATCGAGCCGCGCCGGCGGCGGGCCGAGTACAACTCGGCGGCCCCGGGGGCTCAGGGCAGGCGGTCGACGTCGACGGCGACGCTGAGCTGGTGGTGGCCGCCGCCGTAGAAGACGCCGCGCACGGGGGTGACGTCGCCGTAGTCACGGCCGACCGCGGTGGTGATGTGCTGCTCGCCGAGCAGGCAGTCGTTGGTGGGGTCGTAGTCGATCCAGGTGCCACCGGGCTCTTCGCTGCCGGCCTCGCCGGTGGGCGAGCCGGTGCCCAAGCCGGGCGGCAGGTAGATGGCGTACCAGGCGTGGGAGGCGTCGGCGCCGCGCAGCTTGGGTTGACCGGGCGGCGGCAGCGTCTCCAGGTAGCCGCTGACGTAGCGGGCGGCGAGTCCGAGCGCGCGCAGGCAGGCGATGCCGACGTGCGCGAAGTCCTGGCAGACGCCGCGGCGGTCGTCCAGCACCGTGGCCAGCGGTGTGGCCACGCCGGTGGCGTCAGGGTCGTACTCGAAGTCCGCGTAGATGCGTGCCATCAGCTCCCGGGCGGCCTCCAGCACGGGGCGGCCGGGGCGGAACGAGCCCTTCGCATAGGCCAGCGCGGCCGCCTGCGCCGGGATGGCGGGGGAGGGCAGCGCGAACATGCGCGCGGTGAGGCTGGCGGCGTCGCGGGCTTCTTGGAGGCGGTCGCGCACCTGCTCCCAGGACGGCGACGCGGCGGCGTCCGGCGGTGGCGGAGCGGTGACCTCCACCTCGCTCACCGCGCTGACCTCCAGCGCGCCGTGCGCCTGTTGGACGGAGTAGTAGTTGACCCGGTTGCCGAAGATATCCCGGTGCTCGCGGGACACGGACGGCCAGGGGGACACCCGCACCTGGCTGCGCAGGCAGTCCTGGTGCGGCGTCCCCCGCGGCTTCAGGTGCGCGATGCTGTGGCAGAGCGACACCGGCGCGCCGTAGACGTAGTGGGTGGTGTGGCTGATGCGAAAGCGCATGGTCGATTCAGCGTTCAATCGGTCCGCTCAGCCTATGCTCGATCATGTGGTGCGGATGCTCCTCGTGGCGGAAATACTGCGCCGTCAGTGCATCCGAGAGCGCTGCCATGCCTGCCTCCCGGTCGGTCAGGAACTGCGCCAGCGCGGCGCGCTTTGCGCCCTCCGCATCCGGCTGCGCGAGCTTGTCCAGCTCCGCGAGCCTGAGGTCCGTCAGGAGCCGCAGCACGCCCTTCTGCGCGGCGGTGCGGGTCGGACCCATGGGGTCTTTCGGCATGTCCTCCACCAGTGCGGCGAGCTGCACGATCTGGTAGCCCAGCGAGCGCGGGTTGGCCTCGTCCTGCACCACCAGGTCCAGCAGGGCGCCGACGCGGGTGCCGGCCTGATAGCGGCGGCGGTAGGTGATGAGGCTGTCGGTGACGCCGAGGATGGCCTCCACCACCAGGCTCTCCTCGGGCGCGGGGATGACGCTCACCAGGGTGGAGCGCAACAGCGTGGCCAGGTTCATGCCGCGCTCCAGCCGCCGGCCGGCCTCCAGGAAGTGCCAGCCCTCGTTGTGGGTCATGTTCTCTTGCGTCAGCGCCGAGAAGGCCACCAGCGAGGTCACCAGCGGGTCCAGCACGTACAGCGCCGCGTTCAGGGTGCGCGGCGGCTGGCCGGTGAGCCGGCGCAGGTGGCCCTCGATGTCGTTGACCACGCGCCAGGTGTCGCTCGACAGCCGCTCGCGCACCGACCAGGCCGCCTGGTCCAGCGCCTGCAGGGTCTGCGGCAGGGCGCCGACGCGGTCTATGTCCGTGATGAGCGACAACAGCTCCGGCGTCGGTGCCGCCAGCGCCGCCGGCGCATCGCCGGTGGGCAGCGGCACGTTGCCCTGACACTGCTCGTTGAGCGCCTCCAGCAGGGAGCCCAGGCAGCCGATGCCCTCGTCCTCGGCGGCGAAGCTGCTGCGGGCGGTGAAGTTGATGGCGGTGACGCGCATCAGGCGCACCAGCCCTTCCGCCCGCTCGGCGTAGCGGCCGATCCAGAACAGGTTGTCCGCGACGCGGGAGGAGACGTCGCTCTCGCGCACCACGGCCGGGCTCGTCGCCTCGTGCAGGCCGAGCAGGGTCTCCTCGCGCTCGGGCTCGGTGGCGAGCACCCAGGTGTCCTTGCCGATGCCACCGAGCTGGCTCGACACCATGGGCGTGTCCTGCGCCAGGGCGACGCGGCCGAGCCCCCCCGGCAGCACCGCGTAGCCGTCTTCTTCTGCCACCGAGAAGCTGCGCAGCACGAAGGGGCGCGGCTCGATGCGCCCGTCCATGTACACGGGCGCCGTGGACGGCTTGACCTCTTCCTGCGCGACGAATCGATAGGGCTCGGCGGCGATGGCCGCGAGCAGCCGGGCGCGGGTGTCGGCATCGAGCTCACGGCCGAACAGCACCCGCGGCTCGCGCTTGCCGTTGGCGCGGTTGCCCGCGGGCTTGATGACCAGCGTCTCCAGGTTGGCGGTGACGAAGGCGCGGTCCGCCGGCCGGCCGCACCACCAGGTGTGCAGTTGCGGCAGCAGCAGCTCCTCGCCGAGCAGGTGCTCGCACAGCGCCGGCAGGAAGGCCATCAGCCCCGGGTGCTCGAGCACGCCGCTGCCGAGCGCGTTGGCCACGGTCAGGTTGCCGGCGCGCACCGCCTGCACCATGCCGGGCACGCCCAGCAGGCTCTCCTCGCGCAGCTCCAGCGGATCGCAGTAGCAATCGTCCACCCGGCGCAGCACCGCGTCGATGCGCTCCAGCCGGCCCAAGGTGCGCAGCCACAGCGCGCCGTCGCGCACCGACAGGTCCGCCCCCTGCACCAGGGTGTAGCCCAGGTAATTGGCGAGATAGGCGTGCTCGAAGTAGGCGGCGTTGCTGGGCCCGGGCGTCATCAGCGCGACCCGTACCTGGCCCGAGTCGTTGGGCGCGAGCCGGATCATGGCCCGGCGCAGGCTGCGGAAGAAGCCGGCGAGGCGGTGGACGTGGCTGTCGCGGAACAGGCTCGGCATCACCCGCGAGAGCACCATGCGGTTCTCCAGCGCGTAGCCGCTGCCGGAGGGGGTCTGCGCGCGGTCGCCGATGACGCGCCAGTGGCCGTCGGCGTCGCGGGTCAGGTCGGTGCCGTAGAACACAAGGGGCCGATTGCCAGCCACCTCGATCCCGTGGCAGGGCAACAAATAGCCGGAGTAGCCGTCGACGAGCTCCGGCGGCAGCACGCCCTGGGTGATCAGCTTGCGCGGGCCATAGAGGTCCAGCAGCACGCTGTTCAGCAGCTCCGCGCGCTGGATCAGGCCGCGCTCCAGTTCCGCCCATTCCTCGCCGCGCAGCAACAGCGGCAGGGCGTCCAGCTCCCAGGGGCGGGACATGCCGCGCGGGTCGCCGTGCAGGTTGTAGGTGACGCCGTTGTCGCGCACCAGCCGGTGCGCCTCGCGCCAGCGCGTCTCGATGCCGCCGCGGCCGAGCTGGCGCAGGCTGTCGATGAGGTATTGCCAGTGCGGGCGCAGCGCACCGTCGGCGGCGCGCATCTCGTCCCAGCAGCCGGGCGCCGGCGCATAGGCGTCCTCCAGACGGGCGTCGTCCAGCTGGGCAATGTTGCTGGTGGCATGCATGGCTCGGCGCTCGCGGGGGCGGCAGCGGCGGGAAGTGTCGTTGGGGGGATTACACACGCACGGGCATGGGGGAGCAAGGCATGGGAAACCCCGAAGTGACTTGCCGCGCGGTGCGTGCCGGCACTGGTGGGTGATGTTGCAGTGCGGCGACGGGGGCGGCGCACCGCTCCGCCCGGCCCCGTGAAGTGCCGCGTTGAGCGCGCGTTGCAAGCGTAAGGGTGCCATGTGCTCGGGCGGGAGCACGCTTGCGCGTGGCGCGACGGCCGCCGCTGACGGCGAGCCCCCGATCGGACTAGACCGTGAAAGTATTGCTCGCAACGCCGAAAACAAGCGGATTGTAGGTCGGGTTAGCGCAGCGTAACCCGACGATAGGCACCAGTAACGGTGCGAGTAAGTCGTTGATTGTTGGGTTACTCTATCGCTAACCCGACCTACACCGAATACTCGCATAGTCTCGGACGCCTGGGCACTGA
>NZ_JAJDNQ010000049.1 GCF_022340605.1 Thiohalocapsa sp. | reverse complement strand
AGGTACAAGAGCGAGAAGGCGTCGTCGAAGGCCGGCTCGTGCAGCAGCTTGACGGCGTCGGCGAGGCGGCTGCCGATGCTGTCCGGATACAGGTTCAGCATGACCCCATTGGGCAGGGTCTGGACGGCGGCATCGGCGTGGTGGTCCATGACGAACTTCCCCCTGGGCTGCGATGGGCTGAGCGAGGTGCATGATGGACGCCCGGCGCGGATGACGACAAGCCGTGCACTTGATCTGAAGCAAGGTGTTTCGAACACGAAACGATTATGCGGCCGCGGGAGTCGGGAATCTCGCTTTGTGATGATCTCGCTCAGGCGATCATGACCCTGGGCGATGTCCTGGCAGGCCCGCGCCGACTAGGGGGGACGAGGGACCGGGACAAGGGGACAGACTCGATTTCCGCTGCACCCGCTCATAATCCGGGCGAACAAGTATCCGAATCGTTGATCTGCGTTGCGCATCGTGCCGCGCTTGCCCAACCCCTATGCCCGCGACTTCGACCTGAGCACATCGCGCTGCGCACCGTGATCTGCATGGTGGCGCTTCGAGAGACCAGCATCGGGCCGTGGGTGGGGCTGGGCTTCAGTGCGGGCGCTGCGCCGCGGTACGCTCGGCGAGCCAGTCCATCAGCGCAGACGCCCGCATGGGCCGCCCGAGCAGGAAGCCCTGGCCATAGTCGCAGCCGGCGCCGCGCAGGAAGTCCAACTGGGTGGCGCTGTCGATGCCTTCGGCGACGACGGTGATGCCTAGCGCCCGGGCCATGGCCAGTACCGCGGTGGTAATGGCACGGTCGTTGTCGTCCTCCGGGATCGCGCGAATGAAGGAGCGGTCGACCTTGAGGCTGTCCACCGGAAACTGTTTCAGGTAGGCCATGGACGACCAGCCGGTGCCGAAGTCGTCCACCGCCAGTCCGACACCGAGCTCGCGCATGCGCACGAGCGCGGCGTGATCGGGCCGACCGCGTTGCATCAGCGTCGTTTCGGTGAGCTCGAGCTGCAGCCGCATTGGGCTGGTGCAGACCTCCGCGAGCGCGCGGCGCAGGCGCGGCTCGAATTCCGGCGCCTGGAACTGGCGCGCCGAGACGTTGATGCCGACCCACTCGAGCCCGCTGTGCTTGAGGGTATCGCGCATGTCGGCGCAGGCGAGGGCGAGCACGCGCTCGCCGAGCTCGACGATGAGACCGGTATCCTCGGCTACGTGGATGAAGGTCTCGGGCAGAATCAGGCCGCGCTGCGGGTGCTGCCAGCGCACCAGGGCCTCGACGCCGACCACGGCCATGTCCGCGAGCCGCAGCACGGGCTGGTAGAACAGCAGCAGCGCCTCATCCCGAAGCGCCTCGCGCAGCTCGCGCTCGGTCTGCACCCGCACCGCCATTGCCTGGTTCATCTCGTCGCGGAAGAAGCGGAAGCCGCGGCGGCCGGCGCTCTTGGCGCTGTACATGGCGAGATCCGCGTTGCGCAGCAGTTGATCGGCGTCGGCGCCGTCCCGGGGCAGCAAGGTGATGCCGATGCTCGCGCCAACCGGCCGCTGCAGCCCGGGCAGGTCCACGGGCTGTTGCAGCGCGTGCAGGATCTTGCGTGCCACCGCCGCTGCATCCTCCTCCCGCGGCAGGCCAGGGAGCAGCGCCGCGAACTCGTCGCCGCCGAGCCGCGCCACGGTGTCCCCAGTGCGGAGCATGGCGGAGAGCCGCCGGGCCACCTCGCACAGCAGGCGGTCGCCGAGGGCGTGGCCGAGGGTGTCGTTGATCTCTTTGAAGCCGTCCAGATCCAGGAACATCAGCGCGGCCGGCGGTGCGCCGTGGCTCGCCGCCGCCACCACCTGCTCGAGGCGCTCGGCGAACAGGCGTCGATTGGCGAGGCCGGTGAGATTGTCGTAGTGGGACAGGTGCTCGGCGCGCGCGTGGGCCTCCTTCAAGGCCGTCACGTCCTCGCTAACGGCGACATAATGGCTGATGCCGCCCCCGGCATCGAGGATCGGCGCGATGGTGAGCAGGTTCCAGTAAAGGGAGCCGTCCTTGCGGCGGTTGTGCAATTCGCCGCGCCAGACGTCGCCGGCACCGACGGCCCGCCACAGGTCCGCGCACAGCGTGTCCGACGAATCGCCGGCGCGCAGGATGCTCGGTGTCTTGCCGGCGACGTCCGCCAGCGTGTACCCGGTGAGCCGAGTGAATTGGGGGTTCACGTACTCGATGCGCGCCTCGGCGTCGGTGATCATGACGGCGCTGCCACTGTGCTCTACCGCATGCGAGAGCTTCTCGAGTGTTGCCTGGATGCGCTTGAACGCCGACAAGTCCGTCACGAAGGCGAAGCAGCCGCGCCAGGCGACGGAGTCGGGCAGGGCGGCTAGCACGAGCTGTACCGGCACCGCATGGCCGTCCGCATGGCGCAGCTCGAGCTCGACCGCGGGCGCCGTGCCGAGCGCCGCCGCGGCGAGGTGGGCACGCAGCGTCGCGGCATGGTCGGCATCCGCGAGTGTGCCGAGGTCGCAGCCGATCAGTGCCTCGCGGCTGCGGGCCAGCATGGTGCAGAGGGCGGCGTTGACCTCCAGCGTCACGCCGTCGGCATCAAGCAGCCAGAATCCGCCGGGGCTGTGCTCGATGAGGGCGCGGTACTTACGCTCGCTGTCGCGCAGGCCGTGCTCGGCGGCGCGCCGGCTGGTGATGTCGTGCACCAGCAGGAACCACAGCGCGCGTCCGCCAACATCGACGGGGCCGGATCGGATCTCCACATCACGCACCTCACCCGCTGCCAGGCGATGGCGGCCCGCCAAGGGCTGGTCGGCGTCTGCCATGGTGCGGGCGATCGCGATGGTCGCGAGTGGTGCCTCCGTGTCGAGGTCGCCGAGGGTCATGCGGCGCAGGCGCCGCGCCGCATGGCCGTAGAAGGCCACAGCCGCCGTGTTGGCGTCCACGATGCTGCCGTCCTCCGGATCGATGAGCAGCATCGGTGCCGGGTTGCCCATGAACAGCTGTCGATAGTGCTCGCGGGCGCGATGGATATCCGTCACGTCTTCATGCACGCTGAGCACCGCCTTGGCGCCCGTGGCCGGGTCTTCGGTCAGGCGGCAGCGCAGCCGGTGCCGGCGCTGGCCGACTTGCGTGGCGACCGCGACCTCGCCGCTCGGCTCGCGGCCGCCGCGAACCTGGCGCCAGATCTGGCGGCCGAGCGCCGGGTCGGCGAAGCGCTGGACGAATCCCGGGCTGTCGGCGGTGGTGGCAGGACCGAAGACGTGCGTCGCGGCGGGGTTGTGGAAGAGCGGCCGGCCGTTCAGGTCGAACAGGGCGATGGGCACGGGCGCGTAGCGCACCGCCTCGACGCCGCGCAGCGCGTCACCGGTGGCCTCCTGCTCGCGGGGCGGGCGCCCTTCCACGAGCATGGCGGGCCGGCCGCTGTCGATGCATACCCCGGAGCAGGTGCAGTGCACGGTCACCGGACGGCCCCGCGGGTAGAAGGTCCATTGCTCCAGGACCGTTTCACCGGCCGCGAAGCGGCGCAGGTACTCGCGCAGACGGGCGGTGGTGACATCCGACATGTCGGCGCCGAAGTCCCGCGCTAGGAGCTCGTCGAGGTCGGCGGCACTCCACAGCGTCACGGCCGCCCCATTGGCCCACCACATGCGGGAGCGCTCGGTGTCGAACACCCACACGGGCGTCTGCAGAAGATTCAGCGCGGCCAGGTCGCCGGGTCTCAGCACGGGCGAGGGGGCCGCAGGCGCGGCGGCCTCGGCGCGTTGGCTGCTTGAGCTCAAGGGAACCATGAGTCGTCGGCGTACCCTGCGGGGTCTTGGTGTCGTCCAGTCGGCGTGTAATGGCGCCGGGCCGTGTCGCGCGATGCTTGACGCACGGCTGGATGGCGGCGGCGTTGACACCGACGGAGCACCCGCGGGGCGACGCCCATCAGAGCCGCCACGGGCCGGCACCTCGCCGAGGCACCGCCAGGCGAATGGAGCATAGCGCGGACCAAGAGAAGCTTCCATCGGACAAGCGGTATAGCCAGAGACTGGACTGGACCGAGCTCGCGCCGAGCTTCTACCGCCAGCGACCGCTCACCGTTGGCGCCGTCAGCGGCGGACGCGCCCATTGCGCACGCTGTCCGGAGCCGTCGCGCGCGGCGAGCGCCGGCGGCCGACGCCTTTTGTTTTGCATCGCACTTGACATAATCCGATGCCGACACTACTTTACATAACGCAGGCGCTCACCGAGGCCTGCGGAGCGTGCGGTTCATAGAACGCACACTTGTGAACATGTTGCTCAACTGGAGGATATGTCCGTGACGACTATCGACTTTTCGCCCCTTTTTCGGTCCATGATCGGCTTCGATCGGCTGTCCAATGCGCTGGAGTCGGCCTATCGCACCGAGCCGGGCGGCTACCCGCCCTACAACGTGGAGGTGCACGGTGAGAACGACTACCGTGTGACCATGGCGGTGGCCGGCTTCTCGCAGGACGACCTGGAGATCGAGGTCACCGACAACGTGCTCCGCGTCTCCGGCGCGCGTGCCGACCAGGACAAGGAGAAGGAGACCAAGTACCTGTACCGCGGCATCGCCAACCGCAGCTTCGAGCGCAAGTTCCAACTCGCCGACTATGTGCGGGTGGTGGACGCGCGACTCGAGAACGGTCTGCTGCACGTCGATCTGCGGCGTGAGATCCCCGAGGCCATGAAGCCTCGCAAGATCGAGATCCGCGGCCACGATGCCAAGCTGATCGAGGGCCAGCAGGAGCAAGAGAAGGCGGCCGCCTAGCGCGGTACGTCGATACCGCAGGGACGCGGACCTAGCAAAAGGCCGGGCAGATGCCCGGCCTTTTTTGTGTCTCGAGGAAGACGGTTTGCGGGTTATCGCTTCCCGCGCAGCGCGGCGACCGCTTCGGCGCTCACCGGGCTTGCATCGTTGCCCCAGTTGGCGCGGATGTAGCTGGCCAGTGTCGCGATCTGCTGATCGTTGAAGACGCTGCCGAAGGAGGGCATGACCACGTGCGGCGAGTATGCCTCGTCCGGATTCGCCGGGGCGCCCAGCAGCAGGGTCTTGATGACGTCGTCGGGCTCGGCGAGCGTCACGGTCTCGTTGCCGGCGAGCGCCGGGAAGTAGGGCGCGAGCCCTTGGCCATAGTTCTGGTGGCAGGCGGCGCAGTAGGTCGCGTAGAGCTTGCGCCCTTGGCTGTAGCTCTGCTCGGTGAGCTGGGGCGGCACCTGCGGGGCGTAATCGGGTGCGGCCTGCGGTGGCTGGTCCTTCAGGTACGCGGCTATGGCCTCGAGGTCCGACGTGGCGAGCCGGGACAGGCTTTGGTGCACCACCTCGGCCATGGGGCCGACCGCGGCGGTTTCCGGACCGTCGCCGGACGCGGCCGGGGGCGCCTCGCCGGTGCGCAGGTAGGTCAGGATCTGCTCCTGGCTCCAGTCGCCGAGCCCGTCGGCGAGGGCTTCGGTGAGGCTCGGCGCGTACCAGCCGTCGACATAGGCGCCGCTCAGCGCGTCCTCGCTCTTGGTCGCGCCGGCGAGGTTGCGCGGCGTGTGGCAGGTCCCGCAATGGCCCAACCCCTGCACCAGGTAGGCGCCGCGGTTCCAGGCGTCGCTCTTGTTCGGGTCGGGCTCGAAGCGCCCGGCCTTCAGGTACAGGTCTTGCCAGCCGAACAGCAGGTCGCGCATATCGAAGGGCCAGCGCAGTTGGGTCGCGGGTGGCACGTAGCGCGACGGTGTCAGCGAGAACAGGTAGTCCTTGATGGCCAGCAGATCATCGTCGCGCACCTTGGTGTAGGACGGGTAAGGCAGCGCCGGGTAGTAGGGCTTGCCGTCCGGGCGGATACCGTGCTGCAGTGCGCGCAGGAAGTCCTTGTCGCTGAAGTCGCCGATGCCGTAGCCCGTGGCGGGCGTAATGTTGGGCGTGTAGATGGTGCCGAAGGGGGTGTTGATGCCGAGCCCACCCTCGAACAGCTTGCCGCCGTCGCGCGTGTGGCAGGCGGCGCAGTCACCGGCCAGGGTGAGGTAACGGCCGTACTCGATGCGGGCCTCGGACAGACCGCCATAGGCTCGCGCCGGCGGCAGCAATGGTGTCGCGGCGGTCCGCGCGGGCTCGGCGTCTGGCGGCGCGGCGGCCGCTGGCGCATCGGGTGAGGGTGGTACGGCGGTTGGCGGCACGGGCTCCGAGGCGGTTGCGGCGCCGGCGCCGCACAACCAGGCCAACAGGGTTGCGAAAGCGACGACTCTGTGGTCCAGCATGTGACTCATCTCCGATGGCGGGCGAGGGCTTGGGCTCAGCGGCGCGCATTGTGCCGGAGCGGCATGGTCGATTCACGGCTCGGATTCTGCGCTTTCGGTCTCGTTGACATGGTCCGAGACCCAGCGCGCGGGCAGGTCGAGCAGCGGCCGGATAGGCGCTACCGCGCGCCCGCGTGACCATTTCCCCGGCGCCCCTGAAGCGCCAGGGGGCGTCGGCGCTACCGCGCGCCCGCGTGACCATGCTGCTTGGGGCCGCGGAATGGGACTGCGGGATGGCGCCGGGTTTCGGGATGGTGCGCAGGGGGGACTCGAACCCCCACGGATTGCTCCACTGGAACCTAAATCCAGCGCGCCACTGCGGAATCTCGATTTTCCAACATGTTAGCGCATCCGGCCCCGGTCAAACGTGACACAGCGTGACGCATGTGGCCCGATCATGCCCCGCGCGCGTCACGTTTGCGTCACGCTGGGGCCAACCCTGCGACCTCTGAACTAAGTATGGCCTCGCACGACCAGCAGTACGGCCAAGTAACCCTCCTTGGACAGGGACGCCGGACAGCGCAGCGAGCGCAGCATCGTCCAATCGGCCCCCGCAATCCCCAGCGATTCGATCAGCCTCGCATCGGCTGCGAGCGCGACCAGGCCGGGTGGGGTGTCCGGGTCCTGCAGCAGTACCTCGGGGCGCATGTCCGCGGGCAACTCCGCATGGACGCGATCCTCTCCGCAGAGCCAATGGACCGTGACGCCCAAGGCGGCCGCGAGTCGGGTCGTAACCTCGAGGGTCGGCGTGCGTTCCCCGGTTTCGTAGCCGCTCACGTGAGACTGGGTGCGGTCGATCCGTTCGGCCAATTGCTGCTGCGTCATCTTGGCGGCTAGTCGTGCCTGGCGCAGGCGTTGGCGGACGATCCGGATCTCGTTCATGGCCCGGATTATCGG
>NZ_JAJDNQ010000037.1 GCF_022340605.1 Thiohalocapsa sp. | reverse complement strand
GGCCTGTTTGGCACGCTTTTCGACGGAATTCGGGCCAGGTGATACGCCGGCTCCATAATGACTCCGTCCGCGCCCGAGGGAGCGCCGTCCCCGGCGCGACAGGCATCCCCACGAATTGCGCCACGCCAGGCCGCTCGCCATCCGCACAGCCCCTTGAGAGCGCCGGCTTCCAGCCGGCTCGCCGCGCGCCCGGCTCGATGCCGGGCACGCGGCGTCAGGGCGCCGATACGCATGCAAGCCTCTGTCGCGGCGACAGATGTCCTGAGGACACCCTAGCGAGGCGTTGCCTCAGACCGACAACGATCAGGGCGCTGTCGCCGTGCCCCCGATCGTTGCGGCGCCCCGGCGCCGCAATGGATCCCCGGCCTCTGAATCCGCCCGTGGGCGCGGCGGCCGCCGGCGAGCGCTTGGTCCGCCTCGCGGGCCGTCCCGGCGGCGCGGCCGACCCGGCGCTGGAGCGCCGCGCGGGTCCGCGTCGACGCTGAAGAGACCGGGCAAATATTGCTCGCACGGCCGACGTCGAGCGCATTGCAGGTCGGGTTAGCGATAGCGTAACCCGACAATCAACGGCTTACCGACGTCCAACGTCGGGTTACGCTGCGCTAACCCGACCTAGACGCGTTGCGACGTCCCGGAGATCCGCATGGCTCGACACGGCCCGCTATTCGCGGGCGGTGTCGCTCCACCGTCTGGCGCTCCCCCACGTTGCCGCCGACTGCACTGGCGACAGGGTGCGGCCGCGCTGGATGCACGGCTTGAAAAGCGCGCGTGAACGGACGGCGGGCGGCCTGGTGCACCGAGCGTGCAGCACGCGCGGCCTGGTCTCCCCATGCTCTTCAGCAGCGGCGAGGACCTCTAGGCGTCGCTCGCGGCGCCTGGCCGGCGGCACCCGGCTGGCGGTACTGGCCTGTTGCGCGCCGCGTCGCCGGGCGTCGAGTAGCCGCGCGAACTGGTGTCCGACCGGAAGCGGGAGCACAAAAGGCAGCACCGGCACGTCGGTCGAGGGCTGGACAGGCGGTCGCGCCGCGCGCAGGACGCGCGCGGACGATAAGCCAGGGACGGCAGCGGAGCGTCGGTCGAGCGCCGGGCTGCACCGGGTGCCACCGCCGGCGCCGGCGGTGTCAGCTGGCCCCGCCGCGGCTGTCGGTGGCCGATCGCGATCGGGCCGAGCCGTGCCTGGCGGTGCCCGCCGGCGGTCCTCGCCGGTCCTGGCGGGGTGAGCAGCTACGCGGCGGCGCGCCGGTCGCAGTCGGCGGCGGCGTCGGCCTCGGCGTCCACCTCGGCCAGCGCCGCGAGCAGGGCCTGGCGCTCCAGCCGCGGCATGTCGCGGAGCTTCGCGGTCCAGCGGCGGACCTTCTTCCGGATCCGCTCGCGCTCCCGGTAGTCGTCGCCGAGGAAGCGGTAGTCGTGCAGTTCCACGGGCGGCGGGAAGCTGCACCAGAGGTGCTCCAGGGCCATGCCGCGGCGGGTAATGCTGCCGAAGGTGGTCAGGTGCCAGTCGCGCAGTTCGCGGGCGTAGAGCTTGGGGTGGTAGCCGGAGAGCATGACCAGCGCGCCGGCGGCGGCCTGGTCGCGGATCGCGGCGAGCAGGGCGCGGTGGTCGGGCTCGGTGAACTCGTAGCGGTACAGATCGCGGGTGCTGGTGCGCGTCTCGCGCAGATACGGCGGGTCGCAGTAGATGAGGGTGTCGGTGCCGTAGTGGCGTTCTTGCAGGTGCTGTAGCCCATCGCCGTGCACGATGGTGCGGTGCTGCGGCATCGCCTCGCCGGCGCCGTCGGTGGCTCCAGGGTCACCGCCGCCCCAGTGCTCGGCGATCACGGCGGCGTCGGCCTCGATGCCGAGGTTGAGGCCCGGCGCGGGCCGCTTGGCCTTGAGGATCGCCCCTGCGCCCAAGAAGGGCTCGACGTAGCGCCGGTGCGGCGGCATCAGGTTGATGAGCCGTTGCGTCGTGCCGCTGCCCGCCTTGCCGCCGTTGTAGGCCATCGCGCCGCCCTCGTCGTGTCTGCTGGTGATGGCCACCATCGACGGAAACGGCGGTGGTATCAACGGGCGGACCCGTGATGACGTACGAGGGCATGTGTAGGCGGATTCCTACGGCAAATGTCGCAAACTCCCAGCGTGGAACGCTCGCCGCTTTTCCATCCTTGGTGTGCGGGCACTGTTTTCATTAGAAGACCCTCACGCGGGGCGGGAGCAGAATCCTAGGACGCAAGCGATCTGAAAAACATTGCGGATGTGGCAGGCTCGATCGAGCCGGTTCGTGACGCCTTGCGCGAGGGCGCGAAGAACCTGACCGCGCCCGTAGGCGCCACCATTGGCGGCCTGGCGGGCTCAGCAGCAACCGGTGTTTTGACGTCCGCCGGAGCGTCGGTCAGCAGCGGCCTGGGTTGGGCGGCCGGAGCGTCGGCTGGTGCCAGTCCCGGGCTGAGCGCCGCACTTGGGGCGGCGGCCGCTGCAAATCCGGTTGTTCTCGGTGCCGTTGGCATCGCGGGCCTCGGTCTTGTGACCGTCGGCGCGATCGCTGCAATCGTCGACTTGTTGGACGGGGACTGAACGGCCGGCAAAGGCGGTCAATGCATTGTGCACATCGGCGAGCCGTGGCCACTACAGACCTGCGCCAGCAGCTCGCCCCGCCCCACGAGCGCGAGCATGAGGGCGACGTCCAGCGGCTGGGCGCACCAGCCGTCCGCGTCGCGCGGGCACTCGGCCCAGGCGGCGCCGAAGCCGCCAAGCCAGTAGCGCTGGGCCTGGGGGGCGTCGAGCGGGGGGAAGTCGGCGGCGGCCGTTGAGCCGTGGAAGACGGCGATGCCGGCGGTGAGCCAGTAATCGGCCTCGGGCGTGGTGGGCGCGGGGATGTTGACGCCGGGATACGGCATGGCGGGTGCTGGGGCGGGCTCGCGGCTTGGGTCTGTGACCCCGCATGCTACGGGACACCTCCCCCAACCGCCATGACGATTTGGATGACTCCACGCCGCTCGCCAGGATTGTTTACACGGGCGCGGGTGGGTTTGCGCACGCGGGGGTGGCGGTGATGGCGGGGTCGGGGTGATTGGGTCGGCTGCAGCCGGCGCATGCGCAGGGGAAAGGGCCGGTTGACGCGCTCAGTCGACCCGCCGCACGGTCGCCGGCAGCGCGGCGGGGTCGTCGAGGTGCACGGCGATTGGCGCTATCCAGCGCAACTTGCGGCCGGTGCGGCCTTCGCCGATGCGGTAGGTGTGCCAGGGCGTCGGCGAGGCTGCCGGGGCCGATGATGGCCTGGATGCCCTGCAGCGGCAGGAAGCACCAGTCGGGCCAGTCGGGGAAGTCGCCGCCACGGCCGGCGCGCAGGCGGTCGGCCTGCGCCCAGGCGTCGGGGTAGCCGCGGCCGACTGCGGCGAGGACCTGGCGCGGGCGGGGGTCGGATTGCCGCGGACTGGGCATGGCTCGGTTGCTGAGCGTCCAGCTCAGCGCTTGGCGTGCCGCCACACCCACGGCTGCTGCTGCTCCCCGCTGCGCGCCCAGACGCCGCGCCCCGCATCCCGCGCCCGCCGCTCGGCATCCAGATAGCGCCCATCGCTGCAGTAGCGCCGGTACACCGCCGCCTGCCCGGCGCTGACCATGGCCAGGTTCAGCGGCTCGCGGCCGGCGGTGTCGGTGCCGCTGTAGACCTCGCCGACGATGCGACCGTAGCGGTCGCGGTCCAGGCGCCGCAGCCGGATGGTTGCGGGGGTGATGCGGCGCAGGTAGTCGCGGCTCTCGCGGCCCCAGGGACGCTGGGCCATCTCCGGGGCGTCGATGCAGTGCAGGCGGATCTTGATCTTCTCGCCATCGCAGGTCGCGCGCATGGTGTCGCCGTCGTAGATGCTGCTGACGGTGCAGGTCTCGGCCGGAGGTTGGGGGGTTCAGGATGTG
>NZ_JAJDNQ010000035.1 GCF_022340605.1 Thiohalocapsa sp. | reverse complement strand
GCCGTCGTCGGGTCGGTCGGGGCAAGCGCCTCACGGATCTGGCCTTGGGCGTCACCCAACGGCTTCTGGCCCAGCCGCTCCGCATGATCGAGGAGGAGCCGGTAAACACCTTCGTCACCTTGGCTCGCCGTGGCAACGAGGTTGCGCCAAAGCCGTTGGAGGGGGATCGCTTTTTCTGCGGCAAGCGCCTCCGCGGCCGCGAGCGCCTCGCCCAGGCGTTGCGTCAGGTGCTCCCGCGCGAGCGCGGGAGCGTGGTCACCGCGCCAGTCGATTCGGGACACGAGCAGCCGCAGGTCGTCGGCGGTGACTTTGGCGTGGCGGGTAAAGCCAGCGAGCTCGTCGCGAAAGGTGTCTTCGATGAGCATCTTGAAGAAAGGGGGCGCGAGACCGGCTACTGACGATTGATCCGCTCAGCGAAAGACCGAACGGAAAGCCCGCGTGTACGATCCGGCCGGCGGCTCGTCCGCCCAGGCCCGGATCGTACGAGCGGGCTTTCCGGCGGTCTCGCGGATAATGGTCTGCCCTTGTGCAGCCTAGGCGAAACACCGAGTCGAACCTAGTCTGTCTCGCGCCTGAAAACGTTGGTGAAAGAGTATGCTTGCCAAGGACGTTGTACCAGTGACAGCGTAGTGGCTTCCAGCATCCGCAGCGCGACTTTGCGCGCCAGGCGCTTGACCCAAGCCGCCAAGATGGCGGCTGAATGGGCCAGCGTCGTCGGCATTACACCGCATCCAACAGAGCCGGCACCCGATCCACCCGTTCCCAGGTGAACTCCGGCTCCTCACGGCCGAAGTAACCGAACGTCGCCGCCTTGCGGTAGATGGGCCGCCCAAGATCCAGATGCACAAATATGCCCCAGGGGGTCAACGGGAACACCTCGCGGAGGCCCTGTTCGATGCGCTCCTCGGGAACCAGCCCTGTTTCGTGCGTATCGCCTCACGCAGGGCCGCGATGCGCTCGGCGTCAGCCGCGAGGCGCCGCGCCGCAATCTCGCAGGCACACCCCAGCCCAACGATGCCCGGCACGTTCGTGGTACCGGGCCGCCGGCCCCGCTCCTGTCCGGCGCCGGCCAGCGGGCTCGGCCGCTCGCAGCCGCGTCGCAGGTAGGGGGCGCCGATGCCCTTGGGGGCGTAGAGCTTGTGCCCGGCGATGGACATCGCATCGGCGCCGATGGCCCGGACATCCAGTGGTATCTTGCCGAGGGACCGGGCCGCGTCCAGGTGAATCGCTACCTCGCGCCGGCGGACGGCCGCGGCGAGCCGGGCCATGGGCTGGACGGTGCCGATCTCGTTCTGGGCATGGAGGATCGTCACCAGGGCCGCGTCATCGTCGATGACGGCGACGGCCTCGTCCAGCCGCGGCAGCCCAGTCCGCGTTACCGGCACGCGCCGGACCTCGAGGCCGCGGCCGGCGAGCCGGCCGCAGGGCATGTCGGTGGCCGGATGCTCCACCGTGCTCGTGACGATGCGCCGGCGCCCCGCGGGGGGCGCCCCGGCGAAACCGAGGATCGCGTAATTGCTGGCCTCCGCGCCACCGCTGGTGAAGATGATCTCGTTGGCATCGGCACCAATCAGCGCCGCGACCTGCGCGCGCGCCTACTCGATGGCATCCCGGGCGCGGCGACCCAGCGCCGTTGCCGATGACGGATTGCCGAATCCGCTTCGCAAGAACGGCAGCATCGCGTCCAGGACATCCGGAGCGACCGGCGTCGTGCCATTGTGATCGAGATAGACCAGTGTTGGTGCCGGCGGCGGGGGCAAGGTTCGCTCCCGGTTTCGGGCTGCACTGGGACACGCACATCGCAGAAAAGCAACGCTCTCGCTCGCACAAAGGCGCTCGCAGTTCGCCGCGGCAATGTACCCTTGATGCCAGTCCGGGGTGGAAGCATAGCTCGCGATACACAACATTTCGTCATCAGGCGGAAGTGGACAACCCGTGAGCTATTGGCAGCGGCCCCGGACTGACCGCGCCCACACGGGTTACGGCCTGCATCTCGCGGCACGGCATGCACGCTCCGCGGGCGGAACCGGCCGCCATCGATAGACCGGCGCTGAACGCCGGCGTTCACCAGAGGCAGGAGGAGTAACAGATGTCGAATCCCGGAACGGGAGAAGGGGCTCGTGCCAGTGTCCCCGCGGGGGCAGCTGACGCGCCGGAGCTCCTGGTGCTGGTCGCCGACCCCGAGGCCACCCGCGGCAGCTTCATCGGCCATGCATTGCGCCGGCGCTTTTCGCCCGTGCTGACGGCGCTGTCGGTGGTGGAGGCCGCAGATGTTGCGGCGCGGGAAGCCGACCGGCACCGGATCATCATCGCCGCATCACCCGAGCCGGCCGATCTGGATCTGCTCGGCAGCCTGCGCGACGCCCAGCCTGCCCTTGACTTCATCGTCATCGCCGAAGCCCCCGACATGGACGCCGCCGTGGCCGCGCTGCGCGCCGGCGCCGCCGATTTCCTCGTCCGGCCCTGCGGCATCGATCAGCTGGAGCGGGCGGTTGAGCGCGTGCTGGCGCGCCGGGCCGCAGCAACGCCGGGTCCGCCGATCGCGCGCCCCGTCCGGCGGACCTCGGCGGGTCCGGCAGAGCCCGCGCAGGATGCCGCGGCGGGCCTCGTCGGCGAGTGCAAGCCGGTGAAGGCGCTCTGCAGGATCATCGACCGGGTCGCACCGATGCGGTCCACGGTGCTGATCAAGGGCGAGTCCGGCACGGGCAAGGAGCTCGCCGCGCAGGCGATCCACGAGCGCAGCGGGCGGCAGGGCGAATTCGTGCCCATCAACTGCGGCGCCGTGTCCGCGGAGCTGCTGGAGAGCGAACTGTTCGGTCATGTGAAGGGCGCCTTCACTGGCGCCCATCAGGCCCGCGACGGCCTGTTCAGCCATGCCCACGGCGGCACCCTGTTCCTGGACGAAATCGGCGAGATGCCGCTCGGCCTGCAGGCGAAGCTGCTGCGGGTGCTGGAGGAGCGGCGCATCCGCCCAGTCGGCGGCAATGCGCAGGTGACCGTGGACGCGCGCATCGTCGCCGCGACCAACCGCGATCTCGCCGCCGAGGTCCGCGCCGGACGATTCCGCGAGGACCTTTACTATCGGCTGAACGTGCTGGAGGTGCGGCTGCCGCCGCTGCGCGAGCGCCGCGACGACATCCCGGCGCTGACCCGCTTCTTTATCGGGACCCTGTCCGCGGAGCTGGGAGTCGCACCGCCGGCGTTGGACGACGAGGACTTGGCGCTGCTTTGCGCCCATCCTTGGCCCGGCAACGTGCGCGAGCTGCGCAACGTCGTCGAACGCTGCCTGCTGCTGGGGCAGCGGCCGCGGGACCATCTGCACAGCCTCGGCCGCGCGGCGGAGGGCGACAGCGAGTTGCCGGACAGCGACGGCGACCGCAGCCTGGCGGCGGCCGAGCGCCGGCACATCCTGCGGGTGCTGGGCGAGGCCAATGGCGACCGCAACCTCGCCGCCTCGATGCTCGGCGTCTCGCGCAAGACCGTGGAGCGCAAGCTCAGGCAGTGGGCGCAGCGGGCGGAACCGGGCCAGGAATAGGTCCGCCCGCGTTGTGGTGGACTGCGCTGCGGCAGTAGGACCGGGCGCAAGGAAGATGGCGGAAAGGAGTGGGAGTCGAACCCACCCGGGAGCGTCTGACACCCCCAACCGGGTTTGAAGCCCGGCCGCCCCACCGGAGGCGATTCCTTTCCAGATGACATGCGGGTCCAGATGACCTGCGGGCCACCCCGCCTGGGGCGGCCGGGCGCACCACGCTTTAGCTGCCGCGACGCTAGCTCAAGGGCGCCGACCGTGCCAGCGGGCTGTCCGCGCGCAGCCGATGGACATCGCGCACTCGCCGGGTCAGGCCGACGCGGTCGAAATACTCCAGGATCTGGATGCAGCGCTTGCGGCCGAGGCCGGTGCGGTCACGAAAGCTCGCGGCCCTGGCGCCGCCCTGCTCCGCCTCCAGCTCCCGGACCGTCGCCACCAGCCGCGCCAGCGCCTCGGGCACGAAGAACAGGTCGCGCACGATCTGGAACAACTGCCCCTGTCCGGCCATCCGGCGCAGCAGCGCGCGCACCTCGGTCTCGTCCAGGTCCAGCTCGCGGGCGATGTCCCGCACCCAGGGCGGTTCCAGCGGACTGGCCCGCAGCAGCGGCAGGATGAGCTCGGCCACGGCCTGCTCGGCAGCGCTGAGCGACAGGTCGTGCCCCGGCAGGTGCAGCCAGGCCCCGGTGCGCTTGACCGCTGCGCGGCCGATCAGGTCGTCCACCAGGGCGTCGAACAGCGGCAGCGGCGACTTCGGTAGCCACATGCGCCGCGCGCGGGCAGCGTCGGGACCCAGCTCCTCCGGCGCACGCTCGTGGTAGACCGCAAGCCCCTCCGTCAGACGCCGCCCGACGCCCTGCCACGCGGATTCTGCCACAGCGTAGTCGTGCCTGGCAGTCTGGATGCGGCGGCAGTCGCCCGGCAATTCGTTGCCGAGACGCGGCCTGTTCCAGGCTACCGCGAGCTGTTGCAGGTCCAATCCCCAGGCCGCGAGGTCGATGACTCCGGCGAGGCGCCCGGCCACGGACGGGGTTTCCAACACCGCGAGCATGGCCAGCCGCTCCGGCGTGCGCCGCTTGCGGGTCGGCGCGAAGATGTCGAGCACCCGCCCACCGCCGAGCGTATACCGGGCCTCGACGTCGCGGATCACGAAACGGTCGCCGTAGAGCGCACCGATGGGTCGATCCGGCACCACCTGCACCAGCGCGGAGGCGCCGGGCGCGAGGCTGTCTCCTTCCAGCAGTACCAGGCGCGCCATGCCGCGGGCGGCACCGAGGTGCAGGTGTACCGGCGCCCACTGCCGCAGCGGCTGCGGGGCCTGCGCGGATAGCCAGACTCGTGCATCGAGGCGGTCGACGGGGACGCAGAGCCGCTCCGCGACGATCCAGTCGCCCCGTGCCACCGCCGTCTTGTCCGTGCCGGCCAGGTTCAGCGCGCAACGCTGGCCCGCGCGGCCCGCCTGCGCCGGCCGGTTCTGCGCGTGCAGCCCCCGCACCCGTACGCGCCGGCCACCGGGGCAGACCGTCAGCGTCGCACCGACCTCGACGGACCCGGAGAACACGGTCCCAGTGACCACGGTGCCTGCGCCCTGCAACGTGAAGCTGCGGTCCACGGCAAGGCGGAAGTCGCCGTCCGTGTCGCGCTCGGGAAGCGTCATCGCCGCATCGAACAGGTGCGCCCGCAGCGCCTCGACGCCGTCGCCGGTCTGCGCCGAGAGTGGGAACACCGGAATGCCGGCGAGCGCGGTGCCCGACAGCAGGGCGCCGACGTCGGCGGCGACCGCATCGACGCGGGCGGGGTCCACGCGGTCGATCTTGGTGAGCGCCAGCGCGCCCCGCTCGATGCCGAGCAGGTCGACGATGCCCAGGTGCTCGCGGGTTTGGGGCATCACGCCGTCGTCGGCGGCCACGACGAGCAGCAGGAAATCAATGCCGCCGGCGCCGGCAAGCATGGTGTGGATCAGCCGCTCGTGCCCGGGGACGTCGATGAAGCCGAGCACGTCGCCGTTGGGTAGATCCTGGTAGGCGTAGCCGAGCTCGATGCTGATGCCGCGGGTCTTCTCCTCTTTCAGCCGGTCGGTCTCGACGCCGGTCAGCGCGCGGACCAGCGCGGTCTTGCCGTGGTCGATGTGACCGGCCGTGCCGATGATCATGCCGGCCACCTCGGCCGCCGCGGCGCAGCGACGCCCGGGGCGGGATCGCGGGCGGGCTGCTGGGGGCGCCGGCGCGCCGGGTTGCGAGCCAGTGGCATCAGGCCGTCAGCTCGCGGGAGCGGAGCTGATAGCGGAAGCTCGCCGGGTCGAGGGGATCCAGCCGCTCGCCGTTCACCTCCGCCTGCGGGTACATCAGGTACGGCAGCGCGGCGCCTTCGGAGCCCGGCAGCGCCAAGTCATGGGCGTCGTTGTAGGCGAGCCAGTTCATCTCCCTCAGGTTGCGGGTCTCCAGCATGAAACGGATGTCGCCGAGGCCGCAGCCGCGGACGGCCGGATCGCGGAACGTGTTCTCGACGACCCCGTCGTAGATGGCGCGGGCCTTGGCGAGGTCGCCGTCGCGGTCGGCGGTGATGCGCCGGGCGGTCTCACGGACGCGGCTCGTGAGCTCGAACAGCCGCCAGCCGGGCTCGTCGTGGGATAGGGAAGCCGGAGGGGCCGCGGACGCGAGCGCGGACGTGGCACCAACAGGCAACATCGCGGCGCCGGCAAGGGCGGCGCTGGACTTCAGGAAGGCTCGGCGTGGCATCGGTGGTCTCCATGAAGGGTCGAATGCGTCGGATGCGCGGCACGCGCGACACCGCCGAATCACCTCTGCATGAAGGCGTATCCAGCGAGGCGGCCCGACACGGAGCACGCCTTGCGCCCGGCAGCCGCGGCGGCCGCCGGGTCAGTGGTCGGTCAGCGCTGACAACTGACGGACGAAGTTGTCTTCCCGCTCGACCGGGAGGCAGCGCAGGTCGAGCCGCATCGCGCCGTCGGCGATGCGGCCGATGACCGGCGTCGGCAGGTCCCGCAGCGCCGCCTGCAACCGTTTCAGTCCGGCCCCACGCCGGCGGGTGGGCGTGATCACCAGTGCGTGGCTCGGCAGCCGGTCCACCGGCAGCGAGCCGCTGCCGATCTGCGACAGGGTCGGCTCCACCGTGACCTGCACCGGCCAGTGCGCCAGCGCCCGACCCAGCGGCTCGGCGAGCCGCAGGGCCTGGGCGCGAATGTCACGGTCCGAACGGGTCAGCAACCGCAGCGCGGTCAGCCGCTCGGCCAGACGGTCCGGATCGCGGTACAACCGCAGCACCGCCTCCAACGCGGCTAGCGTGAGCTTGCCGACCCGCAGTGCCCGCTTCAGCGGGTTCTTCTTGATGCGCTGGATTAGTGCCGCGCGACCGACGAGGATACCGGCCTGCGGGCCGCCGAGCAGCTTGTCGCCACTGAAGGTCACAAGGTCAGCGCCGGCGCCCAAGGACTCCCGCGGTGTCGGTTCATGCGGCAGGCCATAGCGCTCCAGGTCCACCAGCGTGCCGCTGCCGAGATCGACGACGAAGGGCACGCCCGCGCGCCGCGCCAGGGCGCCGAGCTCCGGCTCCGGCACGGACTTGGTGAAGCCCTCGATCGCGTAGTTGCTCGTGTGCACCTTCATCAGCAGCGCCGTGCGCGGGCCAATGGCCTCTTCGAAGTCCTTCAGGTGCGTGCGGTTCGTCGTGCCGACCTCGCGCAGCTTGGCGCCGGCGCGGCGCATGATGTCCGGCACGCGGAAGGCGCCGCCGATCTCGACGAGCTCGCCGCGGCAGACCAGCACCTCCCTGCGCAACGCCAGCGCGTTCAGCAGCAGGACGACCGCGGCGGCGTTGTTGTTGACGACGCTGGCCGCCTCGGCGCCGGTCAGCTCGCAAAGCAGGCCCTCGACGATGTCGTCGCGGTCTCCGCGGCCGCCGGTCGCAAGGTCGTACTCCAGCGCGCAGGGGCTGCGCGCGGCATCCACCAGCGCGGCGATGGCTTCCTCGGGCAGTGTGGCCCGGCCCAGGTTCGTGTGCAACACCGTGCCAGTAAGGTTGAAAACCGGGCACAGGCGCGGTGCGTCCCGTTCCGCCAGCGTGCTCGCCAGCCGGTCGATCAGCGCGGACTCGGCGAGCTGCCGTGGGGCCAGGCTGCCATCGGCTGCCGCCTGGCGCAGCGTGGAAAGAATCTCGCGCACCGCGTCGGTGACCTGCGCGCGGCCGTGCCCTTCGATCAGCACCGCGACGCCCGGCCAACCCAAGACGCGGTCCACCGAGGGCAGGAGCGCGAACAGGTTGGACGCGGCCTGCGCCGCGGGCCCGGCACCGGCCGTGTCCTGATCAGCAACAGTCTGCACCGGCTTGTTCAACGACGTTTACACAAGTATTGGTTACATTGCGGGCCGCGGCCGTAGGATGGATAAGCGCAGCGTAGTCCACCTTCGCCAGGACCCCGCATCACGCCCTGATGGTGGATTTGGCTTCGCTCATCCAACCTAACAGCGTCCGCCGCTTGATCTCAATGGGCCTCGCGTGGCGCCGGGGCCGCTTGCAGGAGCATCAGGTTGACGCCGCTGCGGGCATAGCCCTCGTCGCTCATGAGCCAATCCAGGGCGAGCGATCCCAGATCGTCGGCCGTCGGGTCCAGCTCCGGCAGCAAGTTACGGTAGAGCACCTTCAGGTAGCTATGACAGTCGGGGCAGGATTCAGCGCGGATTGCGGACTTGGGATTCTCCACCGCGTGATAGCCGAGGTCGCGGGTGTTTGCGCAGTTGCTGCACTTGACCCGCTCCAGGTACCAGTGCGACGCGCAGAGCGAGCAGACCAGGTAACGCAGCGCGTCGTCGGTGCCGCCCATGTGGACGACGGAGGCGACCGGATGCGCGCCGCAGACCGGGCAGAGCCGCGGCGGATCGGGGCGGGCGACGCCCGTGGGATCGAATCCCCGCGCGAGCCGCACCCAGTAGACCTGCAACGCGGCGCCGATGATGGTCGACGCGGCGATATCCACGCGCGCCAGGTCGAGCGCCAGCAGCGCCGATGCCTGGTCCTCTAGCCAGTCGTCGCTGCTGCCGGCGATGCGATCCATGACGGCCTGCGCCTGCGCCGGTGCATCTCCGGCAACTTCGGTCGCCAGGGTTCTGGCCAGCCCACGCCAGACCGGGTCCCGCGGCCAGCCGTCGATGGCGAGCGGCGGCAGCCCGTGCTCGCGGCGCCGCTCGATGTGACGCGACGCCGCTTCCGGCAGGTCCGAGAGGCCTTCCAGCAGCGACTGCTGGCAATCGGCGATGGCCGCGATGAAGCCCAAGTAGGCCGCGAGGCTGTGGTCGGGCGCAATGCGCCGCAGGCGCCCGGCGCGGGCACGGAACAGGTCCGCCGCCGGCGGGTGCAGTTGCGGGATGGCCGACGAGAAGGCCTCGATCTCGCCGGGCTGGAGGATCTTAGGGGCCGACATCAGGACTTGGTCACCTCCTCGTACCAGTTGCGATGGTGCTGCCTCGCCCAAGCGCGGGTGACGGTGCCGTACCACATGGAGCGAATGGTGCCCTTCACCCAGATGGCAGCATAGACGTGCACGAAAATGAGGCAGATCATCACCACCGCCGCGGCGGAATGGATGACGGCCGCCCAGCGCCGCGCCTCGACCGAGAAGTCGAAATAGACTTGCCAGAGCAGGATCCCCGACGGGATCAGCAGCAGCATGCACAGCGCCAACAGCCAGAACAAGAGTTTCTGGCCGCCGTTGTACTTGCCCTGCGCCGGCATGGTCTCATCACTGCCATCCACCATCTCGCCGATGCGTCCGATCCATTGCCAGTCGATGCGCCGCATCAGGTTATTCTTCAGGAAGCGGAAGAACATGAAGACGAAGAATACCGCCATCAGCACGCCGAGAAACGGATGCAGGATGCGCGTCCAGGTCGGGCCGCCGAACAGCATCGTGAACGGGAAGAAGGCCGGGTGGAACAGCGCCAGGCCGGAGACGCCGAGCAGGATGAAGCTGATGCCGACGATCCAATGGTTGATCCGCTCTCCGGCCGTGTAGCGCACGAGGTCTCTGGGGTCGCGTTTCATACCTGTTGCTCCTCTTTCGCCTTGCGCTCTTCGTCTTCTTCAATCTCCTTCGAGACCGCGTTGGGGCCGCGGGTGATGTAGTGGAACAGGGCGGTCAGGCCCACCGCCGCCATTACGCCGATGGCGACCGGCTTCGCCACGCCCTTCCAAAGCTCGACCAGCGGGCTGATGGTCGGGTCCTGGGGCAGGCCGTAGAGCTCCGGGCGGTCCGCATGCTGCAACACGTACATGACGTGCGTGCCGCCGACGCCGGGCGGGTCATAGAGCGCGGCGTTCTTGAAGCCGCGCCCTTGCAGATCCCTCACTCGATCGACGGCGTAGTCGATCATGTCCGGCTTGCTGCCGAAGGTGATGGCGCCGGTGGGGCAGGTCTTCACACAGGCGGGCTCCAGGCCCACCGCGACCCGGTCCGAGCACAACGAGCACTTGTACGCCTTGTGATCCGTCTGCGAGATGCGCGGGATGTCGAACGGACAGCCGGTGATGCAGTAGCCACAGCCGATGCAGTGCTCCTGGTTGAAGTCGACGATGCCGTTGCTGTATTTGACGATGGCGCCTGGCGATGGGCAGGCGGCGAGACAGCCCGGGTCCGCGCAGTGCATGCAGCCGTCCTTGCGGATCAGCCATTCCAGGCGGTTCGGCTCCGGCTCCACCTCGTAAAACCGCATCAGGGTCCAGGACTTGGCGTCCAGGTCCGGCGGGTTCTGGTAACTGCCGGTGTTCTCGCCGACGACATCGCGCAGGTCGTTCCACTCCATGCAGGCCACCTGGCAGGCCTTGCAGCCGATGCACTTGGAGATGTCAATCAGCTTGGCGACGTCGGGATAGTCCCGTACGCCCGGCGACGGCGTGGTGGTGGCGGAGCGGGCTTGGATGTCGAGTGATGCCATGCTTGCCTCCTACGCCTGCGCCGTGGGCACGATCTTCTCGACGTTCACCAGGAACGCCTTGAACTCGGGCGTCTGCGCATTGGCGTCGCCGACGAACGGGGTCAGCCGATTCGCCAGGAAGCCCTTCTGCGCCACCCCGATGAAGCCCCAGTGGATGGGAATGCCCACCGTGTGCACCTTGCGCCCGTCCACGTCGAGCTGCTTCAGGCGCTTCGTGACCACCGCCACCGCGCGGATGTAGCCGCGGTTCGACATCACCTTGACCTGATCGCCGTCCTTGATGCCCTTCTCGGCGGCCAGCTCCTGGCCCAGCTCGACGAACTGGGACGGCTGCAGGATACTGTTGGCGAGCACGTTCTTGGTCCAGTAGTGGTAGTGCTCTGTGAGCCGGTAGGTGGTTGCGACGTAAGGGAACTTGTCCGCTGTCCCGAGCTGCTCGCGGTCGTATGCGAAGATCCGCGTCGCCGGGTTGTTCAGCGCGAGCGGGTTGTCCGGGTGCATCGGGTTGGCGGGCAACGGCGTCTCGAATGGCTCGTAGTGCTCCGGCAGCGGCCCTTCGGCCATGCTCTTCAGCGCGAACAAATGGCCGACGCCGTCCGGGTGCATGATGAAGGGGCCGACGTCTTCCGCTGGCGCCGCGGTCGCCTTGATGTCCGGCACGTCGTTGCCGACCCACTTGCTGCCGTTCCAGTGAATGGTCGCCCGGGTCGGGTCCCAGGGCCGCCCCTGCATGTCGCAGTTGGCACGGTTGTAGAGCACGCGCCGGTTCGCCGGCCACGCATAGCCCCAGTCCGGGTAGAAGCCGAGGCCGGACGGGTCCGAGGTGTCGCGCCGCGCCATCAGGTTGCCGCCCTCGGACCAAGCCCCGCAGTAGAGCCAGTTGCCGCAGGCGGTGCTGCCGTCGGCGCGCAGCTGACCGAAGCCGCTCAGCTGCTCGCCGGCCTTGGCGAGGATCACGGGCGGGTCACCGGCGTCGGCGACATCCGCGAGCGCGCGGCCGGAGAACTCCTTCGCCAGGTCCTCGGGGGCGGGCTCCATCGGGTGACCGTATTCCCAGCTCAGGTTGACGACGGGCTCCGGGAAGGTGCCGCCTTCGTCCTCGTACAGCCGGCGCAGCGTGTAGAAGATGCCGGCAATGATGTCCGTGTCCGGCTTCGCCTCGCCCGGTGGGTCGGCCGCCTTCCAGTGCCATTGCAACACCCGGCCGGAGTTGGTGTAGGAGCCGGTCTCCTCGGCGAAGCAGGTGGACGGCAGCCGGAACACCTCGGTCTGGATCTCCGACGGGGACGCCTCGTTGTAGTCGCCCATGTCGGCCCAGAACTCGGAGGTCTCCGTCGCCAGCGGGTCGATCACGACCAGGTACTTCAGCTTCGACAACCCCTCACGGACCTTCTGTACGCAGGGCACCGCGGCCAGCGGGTTGAAGCCCTGGCTGATGAAGCCGTTCATCTGACCCTGGTACATGCGCTCGAACATGTGCAGCACGTCGTACGGCTGATCCAGCTTGGGGAACCAGTCATAACGGAAGTTGTTGTACTGGTTGGCGGCGTCGCCGTAGAAGGCCTTGGACAGAGAAACCCAGAAGTTCGGGAAGTTCTGCCAGTAGCTGATCTGGTTCGGCCGCAGCGGCTTCGGCGAGCGGGCATCCAGATAGGCTTGGAAATCCTGCTCGTCGTCGCTGGCGAGCTTCATGTACCCGGGCAATACATTGGTGACCAGGTTCATGTCCGTGATGCCCTGCACATTGGAGTGCCCGCGCAGCGCATTCACGCCACCCCCCACCCGGCCGATGTTGCCGAGCAACAGCTGGATCATCGCCATGGAGCGGATGTTCTGCGAGCCGGTGGTGTGCTGCGTCCAGCCGAGCGCGTACATAATGGTCATGACTCGGTCCGGCGTGCTGGTGCTCGCGATCAGGTCGGCGACCTTCAGGAAGTCCTCCTGCGGCGTGCCGCAGACCTTGCTCACCACCTCCGGCGTGTAGCGGCTGTAATGGCGCTTTATCAACTGCAGCACGCAACGCGGGTGCTGCATGCTATCGTCGATCTGGACGTAACCGTCCTCGCCGAGCTGATAGTCCCAGGTATCGCGGTCGTACTTGCGCGTGTCCGCGTTATAGCCGGTGAAAAGGCCGTCCTCGAAGCCGAAGTCCGGTCGCACCAGGTAGGCCGCATTGGTAAAGTTGCGGACATACTCGTGGTGGATCTTGTCGTTGCTCAGCATGTAGTTGATGACGCCGCCGAGGAAGGCGATGTCGGAGCCCGAGCGGATCGGCGCGTAGACGTCCGCCACCGCCGCGGAGCGATTGAAGCGCGGGTCGACGACGATCAGTGTCGCACCGCGATGCTGCTTCGCTTCGGTCACCCACTTGAAGCCGCAAGGATGGGCCTCGGCGGCATTGCCGCCCATGATGATGATGACATCCGCGTTCTTGATATCGACCCAATGGTTGGTCATGGCACCGCGGCCGAACGTCGGGGCAAGACTTGCCACCGTCGGCGCGTGTCAGATCCTCGCCTGGGTGTCGAGCGATACGATGCCCAGACTGCGGGCCATCTTCACCGTGAGCCAGCCTGTCTCGTTGCTCGCAGCGCTGCTCGCGAGCATGCCGGTCGTGAGCCAGCGGTTCACGGTCTGTCCGGATTCATTCCGGCGGATGAAGTTGGCGTCGCGGTCGTCCTTCATGTGTCGCGCGATGCGCGTGAAGGCCTCGTCCCAGGAGATGCGCTGCCACTCGCTGGAGCCTGCCGCGCGGTACTCCGGGTGGCGCAGCCGGTTCTCGCTGTGCACGAAGTCCAGCAGCCCGGCACCCTTCGGGCACAGCGTGCCGCGGTTGACCGGATGGTCCGGATCACCCTCGATGTGGATGATCTCCGAGCGGGCATTCTTCGCCCGGTCGCCGAGGCTGTAGACGATCAGCCCACAGCTCACCGAGCAGTAGGGACAGGTGCTGCGGGTCTCCGTAGTGTGGGCCAGCTTGAAGGTCCTGACCTCCGCCAGCGCTTCCGCGGGCGAGAAGCCCAGCATCGCCAGGCTCGTCGAGCCCGCGCCGGCGGCGCAGACCTTGAAGAAGTGTCGTCGGGAAAGCTCCACCGGTTCCTCCAATCTGATGTTTTGGATCGGTATTGGATCGGGATATTCGGAACCCGACGCAGAGCAATCCTTGCGCCAGGATGCCATATCCTTGTCTGGCCTACCAAAACCAGGAGGCTGACGCTGCCGCCCTGGACATTTTGTCCCGTGTCACGGCTTCTGTGGGGCTGCGGCAGGTCAAAATGTCCGCGCAGCAAGCCCGGATCCAGCACCCCGCACGAGGCGTCATCCCCTATGCAGGAGGTGCATCCGCGGGTGGCGGGAGCCCGCCGCGCGGCGGAACCCAGGGGCAATGGCGGACTGCACTGGACCTGTCCACCCTGCGCGACGACCGAGGACGCGGACGCGTCCCGCGGCCGGCCCCCTTGACCCCATATCGAACGCGAGTGCTATCCTCGACCCACGTCCCGATCTGCGCCAACAACGCGCGCAACACGCAGGAGACTTCCACGGACATCAAACTGACCCAGCTCGCCGCCTGCGCCGGTTGAGCAGCCAAGCTCGGCCCCGCCGAGTTGTCGCAGGTCCTGCGCGAGCTGCCGCCGATCAGGCATCCTGACATCGTCGTCGGGCTCGATAATCCGGACGACTGCGGCGTCGTGCGCGTCGCCGACGACCTCGCCGTCGTCACCACCGTGGATGTGTTCACGCCGGTCGTCGATGATCCCTACGACTACGGCCGCATCGCGGCCATCAACAGCCTGTCGGACATCTTCGCGATGGGCGCACGGCCGGTCTCGGCGTTGTCCATCGCCGGCTTCCCGCAAAGCACGCTGCCGCTGACGGTCCTGACGGCGATCCAGACGGGGCTGGTGGACGCGGCCGCCGCCTGCGGCGTACCGGTGGTGGGGGGGCACACGGTCAAGAACCCGGAGCCGCTATTCGGCTTAGCCGTCACCGGTGTCGGACATCCAGACCGGCTGGTGCTGAAGGGCGGCGCGCAGCCGGGCGACGTGCTGGTGCTGACCAAGCCCCTCGGCATCGGCGTCATGACCACGGGCATCAAGAACAACCGCCTCGGCGCCGACGGCATTAGGCGGGTCACCGACCTGATGCTCGCACCGAACCAACGCGCGGCCGAGGTCATGCTCGCCCACGGCGCCCACGCAGCGACGGACGTGACCGGCTTCGGCCTGCTGGGACATGCGGCGGAAATGGCCCGCGGGGCAGGCCTGACCGCACGCCTGCACTGGCCGGCCATCCCGGTGCTGGACGAGGCCCGCCCGTTGGCCAAGGCTGACCTCTTTCCGGGCGGCGCGCGAGCCAATCTGACGGCCTACGCCGCGGACATCGATCTGGACCCGGCCCTGATGGACTGGCAGACGCTGCTGATCGCCGACCCGCAGACCTCCGGCGGCCTGTTGATCGCGTTCCCGCCGGAACGCCTGGAGGCCGCGCTGGCAGCGTTCGCCGTCGCCGATGTCGCCGCTCGGCCCGTGGGCCGCCTACTGGACCGGCAGGGCGTCAGCATCATGCTCACCGCCGGCGACATCGACGCCTAGCCCGGGCAGGCCGTTGACATGTGGCCGCTTCCGCCGGCGCCGCGACCGCGATGGCTCGTGCTGCTTGCCTCAGCCGCCGTCCTTACGGCGCTGCCGGCCATGGCGCACGCGGCCCCGAGCTTGGACCAGGCCCCTGATCCGACACAGGCGGCGGCCGGCATCGTCGAGGCGACGAATGCCTTTCGCCAGCAACAGGACCGGGAACCATTGCAGGTGGACCCGCGGCTCGCGAAGGCGGCGGCTGACTTTGCCAGATTCATGGCGCGCACCGGCCGCTTCGGTCACCGAGCGGGCGGCAGCACGCCTGCGGAGCGCGTCAGGGCCGCTGGCTACGACTTTTGCGCCATCGCGGAGAACATCGCCTTTCAATTCAGCTCCGCCGGCTTCACCACCGAGGGGCTGAGCGAGGCGTTCACCCAAGGCTGGAAGACTTCAGCCGAGCACCGGCGCAACATGCTGCTAGCGTCGCTCACCGAGACCGGCGTCGGCGTCGCCCAAGGCACGGACAGCGGTCGCTGGTACGCGGTACAGATCTTCGGACGCCCCGAGTCCCTGCGCCGCTCGTTCAGCATCCGCAATGCGGCAGACGTCCCCATCACCTACCGCGTCGGAGAGGATCGCTACCGGCTTCCACCACGCTATACCCGCACCCATTACACCTGCGAGCCCGCGGAGTTACGCGTCCAATGGCCGCACGAGCAAGGCGGCGAGCGCCTGACGCCGGACGATGGCGCCGCGCTACGGATCGAGCGCGGCGGTGGCGGTGAGCTGCGATTGCGCGGGCGGTGAGCCGCGCGAGCGCGGGCACATAGTGGGAATTCAGAGGTGGCGCGCGAGTAAATCCACCGTCAACCGGCGCTCAGAGCGCTATGACCAACGTTCTGTCAATCGCCGCTCTAACTCTGTCAATCCCCGCGCCATTTGTCGCGGGCACGGTTGCCGGCACCACCTCGCCTCAGTCCGAATCGAGAGGCCCGGAAACGGCATCCCTTGAGCGGCAAGCACATCAGGCGCAGCAGCTGATCCGGCGTGGGACCCGGCCGGGGGTGGCGATGCGGGACGATTTCGAGCCCGCGATGGTTTATCAGCGCGAACAGGGTTGTCAATTCCCCAAGATTAGAGCCACGGCGAGCGAAGGCTAAGTGCGGTAGTCGCCGTTGTGGTTCACAGCGCCTGTCAAGCACCGGTTGTACATAACCGGACGCAAGCGTCGTCCCTCTTCTGCTTCAGTCCAGTTCCTGGCCCGCTGCGTGGGCAACACCTGCCGCGAGCCACGCAATCCGGACCGTGCTGAGTGGTCTGATCGCTCGGCCGCGGACCTCCGGGGGGTTGACTCATGAGGCGATGCGCGGATAGTTGCTGATTCCCTTGTTGCGTCAGCATCGCTACCTGTAGAACCACGACCATGACAGCCAAGCACCTGATTTTCGCCACGCTCGCGGCTGCAAGCACCTTCCTGTCCGGACCAGTTGTGGCGCAGACAGCAGCGGAGGAAGCCGCTGCGGCGGAGGCGAACATGCGCGAGAAGATTAACGCTGCCACCGCGGCAGACGACAAGTTCCATGCGAATCGCACCGAAGCGAACATGCGTGCCCGCGATCAGGCCGAGGCGGAAGCCGCGGCGGCGATTCAGGCGGCCCATCAGAAAATGGACGAGGCGCAAGCGGTCGAGGAGAGCGAGGCGTCGCGCAGATAGCGACCGCGGGCTTCGCCGACGTCCCACGGCAAAGCCAAGCAACCAATGCAGCGAACAATCGCAGGGCCTAGTTCGATGACGTGATCGCGTATCCACGCTCGGAGCGCTCCCGGCTGAGCGCGTTGAGATGGGGCCAACAGGCCCGCCTGCAATGTCTCCCAGACAACCGCTCTGGGGCCGCGGTGCTCGTTCATGCTGATTCCTCTGTGGCTGATCGGATGACTCGCCACGGGGAAACGAGCAGAATAATGCCGGGCCGACAATCACGGCCTTACCAGTGACCTGCTGAGCGAAAAGGAACTCAGCGCAGGACGCTGACAGTACCCGGTATTGCCCGCCACCCTAGATTATGGCGCTAATGCTGTTCCCGGCATTAGCGCCGCAGCTTTGCCACCCACCTGCTCGAGCACAAAGAGGACATCCGCGTGCTCCAGTTGCTGCTTGGGCATAAGAAGCTGGAGACCGCGGCGCTGTATGCGCAGGTGGCAACGCGCACGCTCGCTGAGGTCACCAGTCCGCTGGAGTGCCTGACCCAAGAGGCAGCGCTGCCCGCCTGAGCCGACCATGCCACGGTGGGTCTCGAGGTTGCGGACATCTTCCGCGACGACGGTCCCGCTTGGCGCGAGCAACAGGCCGGACACCTGAGCCTCGGCCAGCTCAAGGTGCCAAGAAACGCGCGGCGCCCCAACAGGCCGGTGAGCTCACGTTCTTCGGCGAGCACGCCGGGCTCGGCGAGGCGCAGGCTTTCACCGCCTGGCTCGCACCGCTTGCCTCAGACCGACTGGGTGCTCTGCGCCAAGCGCCCCTTCGCGGGTCTAGAGGACGTGCTGACCTATCTGTCGCGCTGCACCCACCGCGTGGCCATCGCCAACAGCCGCCTGATCGCCGTTGATGAGCCAGGGGTCACGTTTCAGTTCAAGGATTACCGAGCCAAGGGCCGCTGTCGCTACAAGCCAATGACGCCGCCGGCGGAGGAGTTCATGCGCCGCTTCCTCTTGCATGTCCCGCCCCCAGGGTTCCACCGCATCTACCACTACGGCCTGCTGGCCAATGCCACCCGGTCCACAATCTGATGCGGGCGCGGGAGCTGCGTGCGGCCCCGCTGTCCTCGCCCATTGCCGCGCTTGTCGCCACCTGGGAGGATGTCGCGCAGGGTCGCTTGCCCGACAATGCCCGCCTTTGTCCCTGCTGCGGCGCACCCATGGTGCTTATCGAGCGCTTTGCCAGAGACCACGCGCCCCGCGTGCCACTGCCGCCCATCGGTCAGGCCGCATGAGCGCCATCACCACGAGCCATCGGGTGGCGGCCTCCCGCATGCATCGGCTCGTCGGTGCACGGGCGGCTTTGTGCCTGCGCACCAAAAGCCGGTCTTGCTCGCCGCTGCCACCCTGCGGGCGACCGCAAAAAACAGGCTTTGCGACCGCACCACCCACCGGCACAATCGGCGCCGATGCTCGTCGCGCGCTCCCACTCTGTGCCGCCGCCGCAGCGCTCAAACGATCTTACTACCAGCAGACACGCTCCCAACCTGGCGCCTGACTCCATTTCTGGTAGCACTCACCCTTGGCATCTAGCACGATTGGCACAGTGCTATAGGGCAATTGTCCATCGACCAACTGCTGCTGATTGATCCAGGTGCCCGGCCAAGGTACCACGACCTTGCGTTGCACCCGACTCTTGCCGGCCGCATTGCGCATCGGTGCGGTCTCGATGACCGGTTCCGGACCGAAAATCCACGCCGAAGGCGTCGTGCCACTCCAGCCTGCAGCCACCAGCCAAGTCTGGCTGAGCTTGGCCGCCGCATAGGGTTCAAACGGCGTGTCTTGCGGGTGCGGCACAACGAATAACTTGGGATCGATCTGCAGGGTTAAGCCGTCCAACTGGCGCGCTGGCGCCGCGATGATATCGGCCCGCTGCGCGCTCAGATGCCCAAATACCTCGGAGACAGCCAACTCCTCAGCGAGAACAAGGCCGATACGCCCAATCGCGGTCGGCACCACCACGAAATTCTTGCCCGGTTTGACCCAGTCCTGGTCGGGCGCAGGATGGGTGACGTGATACCGGGCGATGATCTTGCCCGCCGGATCGGCCAAAGCTACGGTGTGGAACGTTTGCTGGTCCTTCTCTTCTGCATAGGAACCAACCACAAAGCCTTTGCCTTTCTCGGCCAGAGAGGCCATGAACGCTTCGGACGGCCCGCCTTCAGGCTCGAGCTTCGGCATACCCTGGATCGCCTGCGGACCACTGCCGAACAACGCGGGCAATACCAGCAAGCCGCCTTCGGGCGGCGGTTCATATGCCAGGGGCTTAGCGGCGTCATCCGCGGCCTGTGCAGCCAGGATCGGATGAAAGGCCGTCGTCGAGGCATTGGCGTCGGTAGGCGCCCGGTGCAGCGCCAGCAGGCCATACAGTTCCGGGCGACGACGCGAGAGCAACGCCTCGCGCACCGGTGTGGCCAGGGACACGTCAATCTCGGCCGTGACAAATCCGTTCAGGCCGGGCTTGAAGGTCTCTGGTGGAAGCACCTCTGCCTGTGCAACCTTATTGCCGGTGGGCGTCCAGATGCTTGAGCCACCGTTGTAGTACAGCTTCTGCTCGGTTATCGGGTTTGTCTCAATGCCGTTGCGGGTCGCGGCCACCACCCAAGCGCCACTGTACTTTGAAAGGTACTGGACGTTGGCCACCGTTGAATGGTTGCCTGTGGACTGGCTCTTGGGGGTGCCCGGCATGACACGGTCCGAAGCGCTAGACCAGGCGATCACATCGACGTTGTGCAAGGCTGCCAGGCGCCCATACTGCCAGTAGGTATCGTCGTAGCAGATGAGCAACATGATGCGGCCTAGCTCCGTGTCGAACACCGGAAAGCCCAGGTTGCCTTGCGCCACCCAGCGCTGGTCCTGCGAGTTCAGCCCGTGCTTGCGGTATTTGCCGATGTAGCCTTGAGGGCCAATCAGCGCGACTGAGTTGTAGCCCAAGCCGGATTCCGCGTCCAGTTCGGCAATCCCTACCGATACGAAGACGTTGCGCTCGCGCGTGACCTTGGCAATGGCATCGGTTGTCTTGCCGGGGATCGTGTCCAGGTACTGACGCACCATGTCGAAATCATCAAAGATATAGCCGATCGTGGCCTGTTCCGGGAACACCATGAGCCGCACCCCCGAATCCGCAACTTCATTGACGGCCGCCGCAATGCGGGTGATGTTTCCGTCCAGATCACCCCATTGCGGGTCATAGGCTACCGCCGCGGCCTTGAACGGCGGCACGCCGGAATGCGCCAGCGCCACCTCGCCAACCATCAGGCTGGCAATCATGCAACTGAGAACCAACAGCTTGCCTGCCAATCGCAACATGATATACCCTCGAAAACAGAAAGTTACACACGAAAAATCACGTCAACAAACGCTCGTCAGGACCTGTCAACTCGCTGAATATACGCGTTAGTTATCTCCGTGTCTCCAAATGGGATCAGAAGGGTCGATGCTACTGCGCATGCGGCATCCCGACGGCGCCAGCGGTAGGTAAAGGTCTTCCGTCGAGCGGATAAAGGGTGGCGATGGTGCCGCATGGGATCGACGCTACCATAGAGTAACCGTTTAGTCCCCTCTCCTTGGACGCGACTGTGAAGTCACTTGCGCCGAATCAGAGCATTGGAGACGCAGGCTCGCGTCGTGCGGCAAGATTGCTCGAGGACGGGCGCGAGGATGATGACGGCGACGGCGATGGTGGCTCGGCGTCGGGCGGTGCAGCGGGTCAACAGGCCGAGCAACCGGTGCCTGGGGTGGCGTCGCGAGGGCGCAAAGGCAGCCGAAAAGGCGGCGGCAAGCCCGGGCGGCGCAAGGGTGCGCCGGGGCACAGTCGCACGCAGGTCTTGCCGATCGACGCCGAGCAGGTGCATGCGCCGGGGTGCTGCGCGGCGTGCGCCCGGGCGCTTGAGGATGGTGACGAGACGCGCGCTCACACGGCCCACTACACCTTGGACCTCATCCGCCCTGACGGCGGTGCCGGCGGGCTGGTGCTGCACCAGAGCAAGCATGTCTACCTGGAGCGGCG
>NZ_JAJDNQ010000034.1 GCF_022340605.1 Thiohalocapsa sp. | reverse complement strand
TATGAGGTTCACGCTTTTTCCGAATTGTTGACTTCGTCATTCAATCGCCTGAAGTCTCCCTCCGCCCACCCGCCTTCTATACCTTAACCCCGGTACCCTGGACACGCCTGCCGTCATTGCCCTGGCAACAGTCGGTCGAGGAGTGGCTGGTCCATCAAGCCGGCGGCGCCGAAGCGTCGGGCGGCGTCCGCGTAGTTGGGCGCCTCGGCCATCAGCGCCCGCGCCAGGTGCACGGCCGCGGTCTCCTCGCCGGCGTTGGCCAGCACGATGGCGCGCCACCAGGCGAGATCCGGATCCACCGCGGGGTCAACCTGCTCGTCGGGCAATGCCGCCAGGGCCTCGGCGGTGGAGCCATTCAGCGTCAGCTCGAATGCCTCGACCGTGCAGTGATAGCGCCAGGTGTGCTCCACCAGCCGCCGCAGCTCCTTGAGTGGCTCCGGGTGATCGTCCACCCGCAGATCGACGACGTGGTCGTGCCAGGGCCGCCCCGAGCGCTCGGAGCGCACCACCCGGATGGCCGCCGAGCGCTGGCCGCGGATGTCGCCGCCGGCGGCCTCGGCGGCGTCCAGCGCATCCAGCAGCCGGCGCGGCAGCCATCCCGCGCTCGCCTCGAAGGCTTCGAGCATCGATGTCCAGACCCTCGGGGAGTCCACCAGATTGCCGAGGGCGGCGCAGCCGTCGCCGACGCTATGCCCGGCGGCGGCGACACAGGCTGAGCCGGTGTAGGCCGCGACTCGGCCGTGCGCGTCCACCATGGCCACCTGGCGGCGTTCCGGATGTGGATCGACGCTTTTGAGCGCGGTCAGCGCCTCGGGCGCGGTCAGTCCGGCGCCCAGCCCGGTGAGTCCGAGCTCGCCGTACATGGGCTCACCCATAGACTGGGTGGCGATGACGCCGTGGCCCGGTGCGGCCCAGGACACGCTGCTGCCCACGGAGAACGCCTGTGACTGGGTCGCGACGCCCATGTGGCCGTCGACTGGGTCTCTGGCAAGGATCGAATAGGTCAAGGTTCGAGACTCCTCGGTGAGACTTGGGCCGAAGCGCTGGGTTCCGCCGGAGACGGGACACCGCCGGCGGGCCGTCGGCACCCCAGGGATCGGCAGGATAGCAAATGGACGCGCTCGCCCGCGGCACGCCCTCCCTGGCCATCGCGCCGCGGGGGCGTTACGGCTGCGCGGCCCGCGTGGCCGGGCTGCCCGCCTCCACCGAGGTCACGGCGCGACGCAAGCTGGGAATGAGGCGGATGACCAGCTTCTCCAGCTCGACCACGAGGAAGAACAGAAGGCCACCCAGAAACAGCCAGGGCCAGACGTGGAGCGGAATCGCTTCGGTATCGAACAACACCTGCAGGGGCGGCGCATAGGTGAACAGGGCCTGGAGCACCACCACGGCCGCGATGCCGAGCGGCAAATAGAGATTCCCGAGATGCGCGCGAATGGAAAATGACGAATCCACCAGGTAGCGACTGTTCAGCAGATAGAACACCTGGCCGATGGTGATGGCGTTGACGGCGACGGTGCGGGCGAGGTCGTCGGAGGCGCCCTGCCCCAGCATCCAGAAAAAGGCCGTGAGCGTGTAGGCGAGCAGGGCCAGGCCGACGAAGATGACCCGCCAGATGCCGAAGCCGGTCAGGATCGGCCGATCCACCGCCCGCGGCGGGCGCAGCATGACATCCCGCTCGTGCGGCTCGAACGCGATCACCAGCCCGAGCGCCACCGAGGTCACCATGTTCACCCACAGCACCTGCGGCGCGGTGATGGGCATGGTGAAGCCCAGGAAGATCGCCACCGCGATGACCAGCGCCTGGGCGACGTTGGTGGGTAGCATGAACAGGATGGCCTTCTCGATGTTGTTGTAGACGGTGCGGCCTTCCCTGACCGCCGCGGTGATGGAGGCGAAGTTGTCGTCGGCCAGGATCATTCCGGCGGCTTCTTTGGTGACCTCCGTCCCCTTGATGCCCATGGCGACGCCGATGTCGGCCTTTTTCAGCGACGGCGCGTCGTTGACACCGTCGCCGGTCATGGCGACGATCTGCCGGTTCGCCTGGATCGCCTTCACCAGCCGCAGCTTGTGCTCGGGGCTGGCGCGGGCGAAGACGTCCACGTCGCGCACCGTCTCCTGCAGGGCGGCCTCGTTCATGGCCTCGATCTCGGCGCCGGCTACCGCGGTCTTGCCGTCGCCGATGCCGAGCATCCTGGCGATGGCCGCGGCGGTGATCTTGTGGTCGCCGGTGATCATGGTGACCCGGATGCCGCCCTCGTGGCAGGCGTGCACCGCGTCGATGGCCTCCTGGCGCGGCGGGTCGAGCAGGCCAACCAGGCCGAGCAGCACCAGGTCCTTGGGCAGGTCGGCCGGGCCCAGGCTGCCCGCGGTGACCGACGGTTGCTCGCACCAGGCCAGCGCCAGCACCCGCTCGCCCTGCCCCGCCAGGCGATCGGCCATCGCCATGAACCGCTCCCGCTCCAGCGCGACCGGCGCGCCCGACTGCGTCTGCTGGCGGTCGCAGTGGGCCAGGATCACCTCAGGCGCCCCCTTGGCCAGCAGGATCTCCCGACCGTCGGCCGCGCGGTGCAGTGTGGCCATGAACTTGTGCTCGGACTCGAAGGGAATGGCGTCGATGCGCGGCCAGGCGGCGAGTTCCGCCTGGCGCGCCAACCCCAGCTTGCCCGCGAAGGGATAGAGCGCGCCTTCTGTGGGATCGCCCTCGACCTTCCAGACGCCGTCCTCCTGGCGCAGCACGGCATCGTTGCAGAGCATGGACACCCGCCCGAGCAGCCCCAGCACGGAGTCGTCGCCGGCCGGCTCACCTTCGCGCGTGATCTCACCCTCGGGGGCGTAGCCGTTGCCGCTCACCTGATACTCGGACTCGGCCGTGACCGCCGAGACCACCATCATCTCCATCAGGGTCAGGGTGCCGGTCTTGTCCGAGCAGATGCGCGACACCGAGCCCAGGGTCTCCACCGCCGGCAGGCGCCGGATGATGGCGTTGCGGCTCGCCATGCGCTGCACGCCGATGGCGAGCGCAATGGTGATGATGGCAGGCAGGCCCTCCGGGATCACCGACACCGCAATCGCCACCACCGCCTGAAACAGCTCCACGAAGCCCATGCCCATCACCCACTTGCCGTAGGCGAAGACCAACACGCCGACGACGGCGATGACGGCGGTGATGGCGTAGCCGAACTTCTTGATCTGCCGCAGCAGCGGCGTCTCCAGCGCGCTCACGCCGGCGAGCAGCGCATTGATGCGCCCGAGCTCGGTGCCGGCGCCGGTGGCCACGACGACGCCGGCCGCCCGGCCGGACACCACCATGGTCCCCGAGAAGCCCATGTTATGGCGATCGCCCACCGTCGCCTGCTCGGGTACGGGGTCAATCGACTTGTCCGCCGGCACCGACTCGCCAGTCAGGGCCGCCTCCTCGGTGCGCAGGTTCTTCGCCTCGATCAGGCGCAGGTCGGCGGGGATCTTGTCCCCGGACTCCAGCAGCACGATGTCGCCGGGCACCAGCTCCTCGGCGGGGATCAGGCGCGTCTCGCCGCCCCGCAGCGTGCGCGCCTCGGCGGAGAGCATGTTGCGGATGGACTCCAGCGCCTTCTCCGCCTTGCCCTCCTGCAGAAAGCCGAGCAGGGCGTTGAGCAAGACCACGCCGAAGATGATCCCGGCGTCGATCCACAGGCCCAGCATCAACTTGGTGAACCCGGCGGCCAGCAGAACGTACACCAGCACGTTGTTGAGCTGCGACAGGAAGCGCATGAAGGGTCCGCGCTGCTTGCCTGCCGGCAGGCGGTTGGGGCCGTGCTCCGTGAGTCGCTCGGTTGCCTCGGCTGGGTCAAGCCCCGTGGTCGGGTCCGTGGCGAGCTCTGCCACGACATCGTCGCCAGATAGGGTGTGCCACAACGGATTGAGGGCGGTGGTGTGTTGCTTGTTCATCGCTTTTCTTCCTTTTCTTCAAGAGAACAGTCACAAGTCACAGGCAAGCATAATCGCATGTCAGCCGATACCACGAGAAAGAGCGAGCGAGCTGGGGGTCAGGTCTCACATTGCACACCCCGGACACCAAGCGCTATGCTCTAAGAAGTAAGCGCATTTCTGGAGAGCGCCACGACGAGCGAGCGGGGGGTCAGGTCTCACATTGCACACCCCGGACACCAAGCGCTATGCTCTAAGAAGTAAGCGCATTTCTGGAGAGCGCCACGATGGCAAGACCTCTGCGGCTGGAGTTCGCCGGGGCGCTGTATCACGTGACAGCCCGCGGGAACGAGCGACGCAGCATCTTTCTCGGCGACGCCGATGGCGACCGGGCAGCGTTTCTGGATGTGTTGGGCGCAACCTGCGAGCGCTTCAACTGGCTGGTTCATGCCTACTGCCTGATGACCAACCACTACCACCTGTTGGTGGAAACGCCGGATGCGAATCTCTCCAAAGGCATGCGCCAGCTGAATGGCGTCTTCACGCAGTACGTCAACCGCACCCACGCCCGGGTCGGTCATTTGTTTCAGGGGCGATTTAAAGCCATTCTGGTGGAGCGTGAGAGCTATCTGCTGGAGCTCTCGCGGTACGTGGTGCTGAATCCGGTTCGCGCAGGGATGGTGGCGGCGCCGGGCGATTGGCCGTGGAGCAGCTATCCGGCGATGGTGGGAGAGCTACCGGCGCCCGGGTGGCTCGAGACCGACGCGGTGCTGCGGGCGTTTGCCGAAGAGCGGACCGCGGCGGTAGCCGGCTACCGGCGCTTCGTCGCCGAAGGCATCGGCATCGCCAGCCCATGGCAGGCGCTCAAGGGCCAGATCTACTTGGGCTCCGAGCCGTTCGTCGAGCGCATGCA
>NZ_JAJDNQ010000033.1 GCF_022340605.1 Thiohalocapsa sp. | reverse complement strand
GGTCCGTGGCCGGATGCAGTCGGGGCGGAAGGTGTCGCCCACGCGCGACCGCGGGCATGCCGGCGAGCAGTGACGGGCGGAGACGGTGACCGCCGTGCAGACGGCGGCCGAGCATCCACCGAACAGCGAAAGAGAGTGAGGTCCCGATGGTTCCCAAACAGAGCGCGAGCTTCAGGCTCGTGACGCACGCCGCCGTGGCCGGGTTATGCCTGTGCATAACGCTCGGCAACTCGGCCGCTGCCGATGAACACAACAGGCAACAGCGCCAGACAAGCCGTGACACCCAGCGCACCGAGTCGACGCGCACACAAACGGCCGAGGCAAGCAGACGCTCGTCCGGCAACAGTGACAGCCGCTCCGGCGACTCGACGCGGTCTGGGCAGCGCGAGAGCCAACGCGGTAGCGACAGCAATCCCCTGCAGATCGACTCCGCACGCTGGTATGACCGCGGCGACAGCCTCCGGGTCAGCGGCAGCGGTGCCAGCCGCTACGCCACGGTGACGCTGTTTGATGCCGACGGCGGCACGGTCCTTGGCGATACCCGCGCCGCGCGCAACGGCGACTACGACTTCGACCTGCGGCGCTTGGCGAGCGCCCCCTGCCGCATCGGCGTGGAGACGCGGGATGCGAGCGCGGAGCGCGACGTCCGCAACGCGCCTCGCGATTGTGGCGCCGGCGGTGGCGGTGACAGCGGCGGTGGCGACACCGGCGGTGGCGGCGGCACCGGCGGTGGCACCGGCGGCGGAGGCGGTGGCACCGGCGGCGGAGGCGGCGGCACCGGCGGCGGAGGCGGCGGCACCGGCGGCGGAGGCGGCGGCACCGGCGGTGGCGGCGGCGACGCCAGCACCGTGTCCATCAACTCCACCAGCCAGAGCTGTGGCGAGGTCATCGACGGTGTGCCGCAGCCGGCCTGCGCCGACGTGTCCGTGCCGGAACAGCCCATCGGCGGCAGCGGTGGCTACCGGGTGGTTGCCATCAACGATCTCGGCATGCACTGCGGCGACCTCGACACCCGCGTCGCCAGCATCCTGCCCCCGTTCCAGGTGCTGCTCGCCCAGGTCATCGCGCAGGGCTCGGGCAGTGCAGACCCCCAGATCGTCTCGCCGGCACAGGTGGACCTGTACTACTCGGCCGCCTCCAATCCGAATGATCCGATCCTGAGCGACGTGAACGCCTTCACCGGGCTCACCGACAACGGCGTCTACAAGACCAACTTCTGGGACGTGATCTCCGCCTACGATCCCTTCTACCCGCCGGCCTTCACCCCACTCAGCGTGGACGCGGGCAAGGGCCTGCCGGTGCCGAACGTCGAAGAGCTCTACATCGGGCAGGACGGCATCGTCGGCAGCGGTGACGAGACCCTCACCGCCGTGCAGCACGCCATGCCAGGCATGGGCAGCCCCTACGTCCAGAACGAGCCGCGGCAAGTGCTGGAGCACTACACCAACAAGCCGTTCTTCATCGAGTTTCCGTTCGGCTACATCGCCAACGGGGTCAACTGGTTCGAAGGCGCGGGCATCCCGTTCGCCGCCTTCGACGACTTCGGCCGCGAGAACCCCTATCCGCTGGTTCGCGTGCAGGCGGTGCCCAAGGGCGCGACGCCGCCCTTCGACCAGGCCGGTGCACAGCCCTATGCCTCCCTGGATACGGTACTGCCCATCTCCGGCGAGGCGAGCTGCCGCAACTGCCACGGCAGTCCGCTGGACGTGCCGGACAGCCCCTATCCCGGCGCCGCCAACCAGCCGCTGATCGATGCCGGGCTGCCGGTGGAAGACAGCACGCTGGATGATCTCATGGGCAGCGTGCCACCGAGCGTGAGCGTGGAGTACGCCTCGGACGTCAACGTGCTGCGCCTGCACGACCTCAAGCACGGCGCGGATTACGTGGACAGCGACGGCAACCCGACGCCGTGCACGGGCGTGAGCGCGGCGACGCCGAACGGCAACGCCAACTGCCTCGCCAACAAGGCGCTGGAGCAGCACGCACCGACGGTCTGCCAGACCTGCCACTACACCCCGGCGCTGGATCTGGCGCACGTGGGGCCGCTCGGCGGCGACGCGGCCAACCCGGACGCGGACGCCAACGGCCGCGTGCAGCGCGTCAACCAATCCAACTCGCGCGTGATGCACCACAGCCACGGCCTCACCGGCGTCTTCCCCAGCATGCCGGACCCGTCCGCGGACGAGGACCCGCGCACCGGCCTGCCGCTGAACCAGGACGCCCGCGTGGCGACCCTGGAGGAGACCTGCTACCAATGCCACCCCGGCAAGCACACCAAGTGCCTGCGCGGTGCCATGGCCGCCGGCGGCATGGTCTGCCAGGACTGCCACGGCGGGCTCATGGACGTGGGCAACGACTTCAGCGAGGCGATGTCGCCGGCGACGCCGTTCCCGCTCGGCGCGGACCTCGCCAAGCGCGTGCCCTGGGCCAACGAGCCGGGCTGCGGCTCGTGCCACACCGGCGATGTCCACGACAACCTCTCCGGCAGCACCGGCACCCGCGCCAACGCCTACGACACCGCCGGCAATGCCGACGGCATCCGGCTGGTCCGGGCCTACCGCGACGGCACCAGCACGCCCATCGTGCCCAGCAATGGCCGCTTCGCCGAGCCCCTGGTGCCCGCGACCTTCCGCAACGCGGACGGTACCACGCTCGCCAATCCGGCGGCCGGCAAGCCGAAGCTGTATCGGGTCAGCACCGGCCACGGCGGCGTCTTCTGCGAGGGCTGCCACGGCGCCACCCACGCCGAGTGGGACACCGACGGCTCACCGCTCCTGAACGACAACGTGGCCGCCAGCCAGCTCCAGGGCCACAGCGGCACGCTGAGCGACTGCAGCACCTGCCACGGGGCAGGCTGGGAGCCGTCGCGCAGCAACGCCCTCGGCGGCCCGCACGGCATGCATGTGGTCGGCGCCACGAGCTTCGCCAACGGTGGCCACGAGAACATCGCCGAAGGCAACGCCGACGCCTGCTTCGCCTGCCACGGCGGCACTAGCCGGCGCAACTCGCAGGGCACGGTCCTCTCCCGCGCCGCGGCAGACCGCACCCTGCGCAGCGAAGGCCGCACCGTGCAGGTGGCCCGGGGCGAGCCGGTGGGCTGCGTGCTCTGCCACGGCGGCTGAGCCGTCCGCCCACACCGCGGCACGGACGCCGCGAGAGCGACAGAAGCGTCGTGGGAGCGGCACTCCCGGTGCCGCGACCGGCCAGGACGCTGTGGGAGCGGCACTCCCGGTGCCGCGACCGGCCGGGTGTGGGAGCGGCACGCTCGGTGCCGCGACCGCCAGCGCCGTGGAATCGGCACGCTTGCTGCCGCGACCGCGCAACGCCCACCCGCACCGCCCGCCACGCGCAATGTGACAATCAGTTGACCGCGAGCCCGGCGTGGCGGTCAACTTGGGGCCACCAAATCCCTCGGACCACGCCGGCACGGCCCCTCGCGGCGGCACGGCCGGCCCGGCTCCGGGCGACCAACCCTGTCACCAGAGGGCACGCCGATGCGCTGGGTCCCCAATGCACTCACCCTCTCGCGCCTGTTCCTGATCCTGCCCGTGATGCTGCTGCTAGCCCTCGGCGGCACCACCGCCGCCTGGTGGGCGCTCGGCCTGTTCCTGCTCGCCTCGGTGACCGACTTCTTCGATGGCTGGCTGGCGCGGCGCCTGGATTGCGCGTCCAACCTCGGCGTGTTCCTGGACCCGCTCGCCGACAAGGTGCTCGCCAACGTCCTGCTGGTCTACCTGGCCGCGCGCCACCCCGACTGGGTGCCGCTGTGGATTGTGCTGCTGATCATCGGCCGCGAGTTCGCGGTGCAAGGCTTCCGCAGCATGGCACCCTGCGTCGGCGTGGTGATCAGCACCGGCCAGCTCAACAAGCTCAAGCTCGTCTTCCAGCTCATCGCCTGCGGCACCGCGCTCGGTGGACTGGCGTGGCCCGCCGCCGCCCCCGTGCTCAAACCGCTAACCTGGCTGGCCCTGGCCCTCGCGCTGGCGTCCGCCCTCTGGTCCATGCTGACGCTGTTCCGTGACAACGCCGACCTCTGGCACCGCGATCCGGTCCGAATGGAGCAGCGCTAGCCGGCCAGCGCATCGCCCGAAACATCGGCCGGAGTGTCGCCCGGCGTGTCGCCCTGCAGAGCGACACTGAAGAAACGACACTAAAGAAAATCGACCCAAGCCCCGTCAGCTCTGCCGCACGATCGCCCGGACGATCCCCAAAACCTCGATCTCCTCATGCCCCAGGCGCAGCGGCTCCATCTCCTCATTGGCCGGTTGCAGGCGCACGTGATCCGGTTCGACATAGAGCCTCTTCAGCGTCGCCTGATCACCATGAATGCGGGCCACGACGGTCTCGCCGTTCTCCGCGTGGGTGCGCTGCTCGACGATGATGATGTCCCCATCCAGGATGTCGTCGTCGATCATCGAGCCGCCGCGGACGCGTAGCGCGAAGCTCTTCCGGCGCACCCAAGCGGCGGGGACCTCCAACTCATCGGCCTCCTCGTAAATGTCCAGCGGCTGCCCGGCGCTGACCGTACCGAGCAGCGGGATGCGCTGGACCGCTTCCCCATCGACGGCCTCGAGCGGCACCTGCTCCCGGCCAAGCAACTGGGTCTGGGTCGCGCGGAAGATCACGGAAGTCGACATGGCGAGTCCTCGGGCTGGAACGGGCCAAGGATAGCCAGTCCAACCCGCGCGGGCACCCGTGGCGA
>NZ_JAJDNQ010000022.1 GCF_022340605.1 Thiohalocapsa sp. | reverse complement strand
CAGGGTGCTCAGCCCGTCGATCACGGGCGTGTCGCCGCCGTCTTTGCCATAGCCGAAGCGCACGCCCTCGGCCTCGACAACGAGCTTGCCGCTGCGCTCGCCGCTGTCCAGCCGGAGCCTGGCGCTGCCGGGACCGGCACGGCGCTCGCTGCGCTCGGCGCGCATGGCCTGGAGCGCCCGCACCCGGCCCTCGTTGCGGGTGCGCCGCGCCTTGATGCCCTGGCGAATCCAGACCTCTTCCTCGGCGAGCTTTTTGTCGAAGCGCGCGCTGGCCACCGCCTCGGCGTGCTCGCGCTCGGCGCGACGGCGCTGGTAGTTGTCGTAGTCGCCGGGCCAGTCGGTGAGGCGGCCGCGGTCGAGCTCCAGGATGCGGTTGGCGAGCCGGCGCAGGAAACGTCGGTCGTGGGTGATGAACAGGAGGCTGCCGCCAAAGCCGAGCAGGAATTCCTCCAGCCATTCGATGGTGTCCACATCGAGGTGGTTGGTGGGCTCGTCGAGCAGCAGCAGGTCCGGCTCGCTGACGAGCGCGCGGGCCAGCATCACGCGCCGGCGCAACCCGCCGGACAGCGCCTTGTAGTCGGCGTCCGCATAGAGCCCGAGCCGGCTGATGACGCGCTCGGCGCGCTGCTCGATGGCCCAGCCGCCCTCGGCCTCCAGTCGTTGCTGCACGGCGGCGAGCCGCGCCAGGTCGGTGTCCGATGGCTGCTCGGTCGCTGCCAGCTCATGGCTCAGCGTCAGATACTCGGCGGCGGCGGCCCCCAACGCGCCGAGACCGTCCATCACCACGTCCAGCACCCGCTCGCCCGCGTCCGCGGGCGCTTCCTGCGCAAGCCGTGCGATGCGCACGCCGTCGGCGCGCCGCACCTCGCCGGCATCCGGCTGCACCTCGCCGGCGATAATGCCGAGCAGCGTGGACTTGCCGGCGCCGTTGCGCCCGAGCAGGCAGACACGCTCCCCCAGCTCGATGCCCAGATCGACGCCGTCGAGGAGATTGGGCGCGCCGTAGGACAACACGACGGATTGCAGCGAGATCAGTGGCATGGGAGGGACTCAGGCAACGGTGGCATGGAGCTTGACGCGCGGTCACACGAGCGGGCAACCGGAACACGAAATCGTTTAGACTTCAACAATTGTCATTGAGGGAGCGCTGCGCGGGCAGCTTTCCCGCCCGGGACAGGACGTCCCGCCGTTTGCAGTGGCCGACGAGCTACTGAAAAACGGAGGCACCGCGAAGCCGCGTCTTGCGCTGCCGTGCTGATCTCGGCTATGGATGGCCGATCATCGGCAGTCTATGGACTGCAATTGTACAGTGCGAGGTTTCGAGACCACATGGTGAAGTCCGTGACACTGCGTGAGGCCTGGGCCGGTGAGGCCGATTGCCGCAACTGCACGTTGCGCACCTCGGTGCTGTTCGCCGGGCTGAACGAGAAGGATTTCGACCTGATCCACGACCCCATCGATCAGTTCGACCTGAAGCCGGGCACGGCGCTGTACAAGACCGGAGATGTCGGCGAGCACATGTACACCGTGCGCTCCGGCGCCATCAAGCTGGTGCAGTACCTGCCGGACGGCAGCCAGCGCATCGTGCGCATCGTGCGCAGCACCGACGTGCTAGGCCTGGAAGCGCTCCTGGACCAAGGCTACCACCACGACGCCGTGGCCCTGCAGCGCTCCGAGGTCTGCCGCTTCCCGACACGGGTCGTGCGCAACCTGAGCCGCGACAATCCGGGCCTGCATCGGGAGCTGATGTCGCGCTGGCAGCGTGCGCTGAACGAGGCCGACGCCTGGCTCACCGAGCTCTCCACCGGCTCCGCCCGGCAGCGCGTCGCGCGCCTGCTGCTGCGCCTGGTGCGCGACCGTGAGTCCAGCGAGTGCGAGCTCTTCAGCCGCGAGGACATGGGCGCGATGCTCGGCATCACCACCGAGACCGCGAGCCGCACCATCGCCGGCTTCAAGCGCGAGGGGCTGCTGGTGGAGTCGCGCCCCAACAGCTTCCTGCTGGACATCCCCAACCTGCGTCGCATCGCCGAGGACTGAGTGGATCTCGAACGGCTCAGGCGCGCCGGAGACTGGCCAAGAATCCGTCGTAGGTCGGGCTGAGGTGCGAAGCCCGACAGGGCGCACAACATAACCGCCTGATTGTCGGGCCTCCTTCGTCGGCCCGACCTACAAGAGAGCGCGTTTGTCGGTGACGAGCGCGAATACTTGCCCAATCTCTCCGGCGTGGGAGCGCCACTGCCTTTGGTGGCGCGACGACGGCAGAGAGGTTGCCTGCCGCTTGGCAGTTGCTCGGGGCATGGTGCGCTGTCTTGTCGCCGGTTGCAGCACCAAGCGTGCCGCTACCACAAGCGCTGCCACGGCTGCCGCCTCCGTAGGCGGCGCATCGATCCTTGTCCGGCGTCTCGGCGCCGTCAAAAATGCCCTCAGCCCTCCCGTTAGACGCCGCCGGCGCGTGGGGCCATTGAGGCATTTCAATGTCGGGGCAACCACTTGCGGGCAAGATGCGCGCTATTCCGCGCGCACCGGGACGCCGGCTTGGCCGCGTCCGCCGTTACGGCGCCGACCGCCCGAGGATCCTTGCCGTGAAGCAGACGTTGTTGGAGGAGAGATATCCCCTGTTCATCATGGAGCTCGGCCGCGACGAGACCGAGCTCGCCGACATCGACGCCATCTGCAACTACTTTCGCCGCTGCATCGAGGCGCACCGCTGCGCCCGGTTCATCGCGGAGTTCGATCACTACGCCCACACCCGCGGCCTGCCCGAGGGTGACGTCGCCGCGGACATCCGCGCCGCGAGGAACATCATCTTCTGCTTCGGCATCTCGCTGCCGAGCGCCCAGATGCTGGCGGTACGGCCACGCTCCATCGGCGTCGCCGAGACGGACCAGGGCTTCGTGATCAGCTTCATGGAGACGCCCATGCCCATCGCCAACGCGGCGATGGAGGACTGGGCCGAAGGCCTGCGGCGGGAGTCACAGGCGTCGCCATCGATCACTGCCGCGGAGCCAGCGCGCGGCCCCGGCAGGGCTCCCTGAACATAGCGCTCTGCACGCACCCGACACGCGAACCCACTGCGTCCCTGGCGTGCAGAGCGGCTTGAACCCCGAACACCCGGCCACGCCGGCCCACTGCCGGCCCATCCAGAGACCGAACAAACCATGCGCATTGCCGTTTCCAGCCAGAATTTCCGCACCATCACCGGCCACGCGGGCAAGTCGCGCCGCTTCATCATCTATGACGTGAGCCCCGGCCAGCCACCGCAGGAGGTGGACCGCCTCGACCTGCCCAGGGAGCTCTCGCTGCACGAGTACCACGGCGACGACCACCCGCTGTTCACCGGCAACCTCGACGCCGTGCTCACGGCCAGCGCCGGCGCCGGCTTCCTGCAGCGCTTGGGCAGCCGCGGCATCCAAGTGATTACCACGGCCGAGAACGACATCGAAAAGGCGCTCGCCGCGCTCGCGAGCGGCGAGGCACTGCCGCCCGCCGCACCGCACGACCACGACCACGACCACGACCACGACCACGATGACGGGCACGACGATGGACGTGGCCATGGTCACGGCAATGGCGGTGGACACGGTCGCCGCCACGGAGCCGGGCGGAACGTCGATCTGCCGAGCCGCTGACGCGCACGCCAGTTCGCCCAGCCCCCTCGATCCCGCGCGCAACGCCCCGAGGGGCCAAGCCCCACGCAGCACCTTCCATCCTTGCCGCGGGCAGCGCCCCACCAGCCCGCGGCGCTTGACGGCCCGACACGGGCCGCTGACCATTGCCGGTGCGCCGCGCAAGGACCCAACCCCGCCCGGACGGCGCAATCGGGTTTCTTGACATCGTCTTAGGCCCCGCCATGCGAAGCTTCCCTACCTCGTCCATGCTGCTACTCGCTGCCAGCCTGGCAACGGGCCTCGCCGGCTGCGCCAGCGGCCGCATGGGCCCGCTGCCGCCGCTCACATCGTCGGAGCCCGCGGCGAGCGTGATCGTCCAGCGCAGCAAGTCCCTCTGGGGCGCACCAGCGTCGATGCTCTTCAGCATCGACGATCGGCGCGTCTATGCGTTGCGCTGGGGCCAGCAGTTCAGCTTTCTCATCGACCCCGGCGAGTACCGCTTCGGCTACGACCTCGGCTTCAACAATTGCCAGCAACGGGTGATCCTCGACCCGGGTGTGCATTATGTGCTGCGCCTGACGCCGGTGTGCCAGATCGACCTGATGCGCTACAGCGAGATGCGCTGAGTTTCACAGTCTCGAAGCGCATCCGCCAATCTCCAGGTACCCGAGCTCCGGCACAAGCGTACCCGATAGGTCCGTCAGCTGGTCTGGGAGACGATGGGCGTGATGGTGATATCCACGCGCCGGTTCAGCGTGCGGCCGTACTCGGTGTCATTGGTGGCGACGGGCCGCAACTCGCCATAACCTTCGCTGGTGAGCCGTTGCGGGATCACCTGATCCGCCAGCAGGTAGGACTGCACCGCCGCCGCGCGACGCTCGGACAGGTCCTGGTTGTACGCCTCGCTACCGGTGTTATCGGTGTGGCCGGCGATGTCGAGCCGCGTCTTGCCGTACTTGTTCACGACGGCGCTGATCTTGTCCAGCGTGCTGTAGAAGCCGGGTTTGATGGTGGTGGAATCGACGTCGAAGGCGGTGCTGCTAGTCATGCTCACCAACAGGCGGTCCTCCGGCAGGGCCTCGACGCGGATGTCGCCGCGGGCGATCTCATCCGCCAGCACGCGCTCGAAGTCGCGGCGCTGGCGCTCCATGTAGTTGCCCACCAGACCACCGGCGATGGCGCCACCGACGACGCCGATGAGTGCCCCCTTGCCGGCATCCGCGCTGCGCGAGCCGAGCAGCGCACCAGCCGCGGCCCCGGCCGCGGAGCCGATGGCGACACCGGCCTCGGTCTCGGTGAGCGGTCGGCGGTTGCCGAATTCGTCGGTGGCGCAGCCGGCGAGCGCAATGGCGGTGGCCGCCAGCAGGGCCAGGGAGGCGGCACCGAACCGGGTGGCGCGGGATCGTCGAGAATACATCTGAGCAAATTCTCCTAGGGCATTGGCCAGGTTGGCATTCGTTGGGCGTGCCGGCACCAACGCCGGCACACTTTGCATGGTATCAGCGTGCGGGCTGCGCCCTTGTGTTGGATGGGGTGTTGCTCAATGTTTGCGCATTCCAGGAGCCCGGACTCGGTCGACACCACAGTGCGCCCTATGCCGTCAATGGACAGCGATCATCCGACACCGAATACAGCGCGGCCCGTGACGCCCCCGCTTCAGGGCGCGCATGAGGGCGCGCATCGCCGTGCTTGCCGCTTGCACTCGCCTGCGTCCTCAGAGGTGCCAGACCATGTTTGACTTGCAGATCTACGCCGCCGGTCTGGCGGTCGTACTGGCGATGGCGGTCGCCGCCTGGCTCGCGAGCATCCGCAAGCACGACGTGAGCATCGTCGACTCGTTGTGGTCACTGTTCTTCCTGGCGATGACCATCACCTACATCGCGCTGGCGCCGGCGCTGGCCGAGCGCGCCTACCTGCTGCTGTTCCTGGTGACGGTCTGGGCGGTGCGGCTGTCACTGTTCATCACGCTACGCAACTGGGGCGAGCCGGAGGACCGCCGCTACCAGGCCATCCGCGCCGACAACGAGCCCGGGTTCTGGTACAAGAGCTTCTACATCGTCTTCGCCCTTCAAGCGATCCTCGCCTGGATCATCTCGCTGCCACTGCTGGGCGTCGTGCTCGGTGCAACGCCGCTCGGGTGGCTCGACTTTGCGGCTGTGGCCCTGTGGCTCGTGGGCTTCGGCTTCGAGGCCCTCGGCGACCAGCAGCTGGCGCACTTCAAGGCCGACCCGGCCAACCGCGGCAAGGTGCTGGACACGGGGCTTTGGCGTTACACCCGCCACCCGAACTACTTCGGTGAGGCCTGCCTGTGGTGGGCCTACTACGGCTTCGCAGCGGCCGCCGGCGCCTGGTGGACCATCATCGCTCCGGTGCTGATGACCTATCTGCTGCTGCGCGTGTCCGGTGTGGCGCTGCTGGAAAAGGACATCGGCGAGCGCCGGCCTGCCTACCGCGACTACATCCGCCGCACCAACGCCTTCTTTCCGGGGCCGCCGAAGGCGCCGGCCGATGCCTGAGTCCACCGCGCCCCGCCTCTGCGGCGGGCCACCCGCTAACGAGGTCTGTCCGATGACGCCATCACTCGCCAACACCGGATTGCCACGCGCAGCATCCGCCGCGCTGCTTGCCAGCGTACTTGGCGCAGGCAACGCCCCCGCGGCGGAGCAACTGCGCTTTCAGGTCTACCTGGACGATCGCCCCATCGGCGAGCACCGTTTCAGCATCGCCGACAGCGGCGCCACGACGCGAGTCACCAGCCGAGCCAGTTTCGACGTGGACTTCCTATTCATCAACGCCTACCGCTACCGGCACACGAGCAACGAGGTGTTCCGCAACGGCTGCCTCGCCGCCATCGACGCCAGCACCGACGACAACGGCAAGCGCTATGCGGTGAGCGGCGAGTCCGTAGACGGCGGCTTCCGCGTCCAGGGCAACAACGGCGTCGAGCGCGCCGACGGCTGCCTCAAGACATTTGCCTACTGGGACAAGGATTTCCTCAGCAACACCCGGCTGCTGAACCCGCAGACAGGCGACCTGGAACCCGTGCGCGTGCAGCCGAAAGGGCGCGATACCATCGAGGTGGAGACCGGCCGGCAGGTACCGGCAGAGCGCTATGCGCTGAGAACCGACGAGCTGACCATTGAGCTCTGGTACAACGACGAGCTCGGCTGGGTCGGTCTGGAAAGCGACACCGGCAAAGGCAGGCGCATCATCTACCGGCGCGTCCTCTGACGCGGTGCACGCGAGCAACCCGGACCATGCGCCAGCACCCCATTCACCGCCGCGCCGCCGCCCTGCTGGCAGCGCTGGCGCTTATCCTCATCACCGGCTGCGTAGAAGGCGGAGGCGAACCGATGGAGACAGTCCCGTACGTGGACCTGAAGCGTTTCATGGGCGATTGGTACGTGGTGGCCAACATCCCGACCTTCGTCGAGAAGGGGGCGTACAACCCGGTGGAGAGCTACAAGCTCAACCCGGACGGCACCATCGCGACGACCTTCACCTTCAACAAAGACGGCTTCGACGGGCCGCTCAAGACCTACCACCCCAAGGGCTTCGTGCTGAACAAGGAGACCAACGCCCACTGGGGCATGCAGTTCATCTGGCCGTTCAAGGGTGACTTTCGCATCATCTACCTCGACGACGACTACCAGACCACGGTCATCGGCCGCGCCAAGCGCGACTACGTCTGGGTCATGTCCCGCACGCCGGAATTCAGCGACGCAGAATTCGACAAGATGAAGGCGTTCATCGAGTCCGTCGGCTACGACGCCAGCAAGCTCCAGCGCTGCCCGCACGAGACCGGCTGAGGCGCCGTTGCGCTTGCGCGCCGCATTCCTGCTGTCGCAGGGGCTCACAGAACGGCAAACGGCGTGAACGCGTAGATCCGGCCGACCGCCAGGAGGCCCGACGACGCCGCTGCCGTCGGGCTTCGCTATCGCTCAGCCCGACCTACGCGCTTGCCCCAATGCGATGCCGTATCGAAATCGGCAGCGGGATCGGCAACGATCCCGCTGCCGATTTCGATCGATGGACCTGGGCCCGGGGCTTCTCTACACTCCGCCGCGCGGCATCCCCTTCCTCACCCCGGTAGTACGTCATCCCATGTCCGCCCGCGACCTGCTGAAGGCCCAGAAGTCCCTCGCCGCCCGCTGGCTCGGGCTCACCGTCGCGCTGGGCCTTGGCGGCGGCGTGCTGATCATCCTCCAGGCCTGGCTCCTTGCCCACGTTATCGACGCGGTGGTCTTCGCCGGCGCCGGTCTAACGGCCGTCGCACCCTGGCTCTGGCCGCTGCTCGGCATCTTCCTGCTGCGTGCCGGCATCAGCTGGGCCGGCGAGCAGACCGCCTTCCGCGCCGCCGGCGCCGTGAAGCTCGCCCTGCGCGACCGCGTGGTGCGGCACATGCAGGCACTGGGGCCGGCGTGGCTCGCCGGCCAGCGCAGTGGTGCGCTGTCGGAAGACCTCACCCGTGGCATCGATGGCCTGCAGGACTACTACGCCCGCTTCCTGCCGGCGATGTCGCTCACCATGCTGATCCCGCTCGCCATCCTGCTGGTGGTCATGCCGCTGGACTGGCTTTCAGGGCTGGTCATGTTGTTCACGGCGCCGCTGATCCCGTTCTTCATGATCCTGATCGGCCAGAGCGTGGAGTCCGTGAACCAGCGCCAGTGGAAGCAACTCGCGCGCATGGGCGCGCACTTTCTGGACGTGATCCAGGGGCTCACCACGCTCAAGCTCTTCAACGCCAGCCGGCGCGAGGCGGCCGTGATTGCCCGGATTTCCGACGACTACCGCCACAGCACCATGCAGGTGCTCAGGCTCGCCTTCCTGACCTCCGCCGTGCTGGAGTTCTTCTCCACCCTCGGCATTGCCATCGTCGCGGTGTTCATCGGCTTTCGGCTCTACCACCTGGACCTGCCGGTGCCGGATATGCTCACCCCGCCGCAGGTGAGCTTCTTCGCCGGCTTCTTCGTGCTGCTGCTGGCACCGGAGTTCTACCTGCCCCTGCGCAGCCTCGGCACCCACTACCACGGCCGCATGGAGGCCATCGCCGCCGCCGAGCGCCTGGCGGCGATCCTGGACACGCCGCTGCCGGAGCGCCCGTCCGCACCCGCCCCGCTGCCGCCGGACGCACGCTTCGCGGTGCAATTCGAGGATGTCCACTTCCGCTATGAGGCCGGCCGCGAGGCGCTCGCCGGCGTCAGCTTGCGCATCGCACCCCGCGAGCGCATCGCGCTGGTGGGGCCGAGCGGGGCCGGCAAGACCACGCTGGCGAGCCTGCTGCTCGGCTTCGTGCGGCCGACGCGAGGGCGCATCCTCGTAGACGGGCAGGACCTGAATCACCTGGACCTGGACGACTGGCGCCGGCGCCTCGCCTGGGTGCCGCAAAGCCCGCGGCTCTTTGCCGGCAGCATCCGCGACAATATCCGCCTCGGCCAGCCCGACGCCGACGACGCCGCGGTGCGCGCCGCCGCCGAGCGCGCCTTCGCGGCGGAGTTCATCGAAGCTCTGCCCAACGGCTACGACACCGAGGTCGGCGAGCGCGGCGCCGGTCTCTCCGGCGGGCAGATCCAGCGCATCGCCCTGGCCCGGGCCTTCCTGCGCGACGCGCGGCTGGTGGTTCTGGACGAGGCCACCGCCAGCTTGGACCCCGCCAGCGAGGCGGCGGTGCAGCGCGCCGTGGACGCGTTGGCCGTCGGGCGCAGTATGCTCGTCATCGCCCACCGGCTCGCCACCGTGCGCGACGCCGACCGCATCCTAGTCATCGACGGCGGGCGCGTCGTGGAGCAGGGCGACCACGCCACGCTCACGGCCCGGGACGGCCCCTACCGCCGCATGGTGCGGCTGCTGGAGGCCGCGGCATGACCGAGTTGCTCCGACTCTGGCACCTGTTCCGGCCCTACCGCGGCTGGATGCTGGGCGGCTTCCTGATCGCGCTGGTGACGCTGCTGGCCAACGTCACCCTGCTCGCCATCTCGGGTTGGTTTATCACCGCCATGGCCGTGACCGGCGCCGCAGGCGTGGCCATGAACTACTTCACGCCGGCGGCCATCATCCGCGCCAGCGCCATCGCGCGCACCGCCGGGCGCTACTTCGAGCGGCTGGTGAACCACGACGCGACCCTGCGCCAGCTCGCCGGCCTGCGGGTCTGGTTCTACCGCCACCTGGAGCCGTTGGCACCGGCGCGGCTGCAGCAGTACCACAGCGCCGACCTGCTCTCGCGCATCCGCGCCGACGTGGACGCGCTGGACCACTTCTACACCCGCGTGCTGGTGCCAGTGCTGGTGGCGGCGGCCGCCGGCATCGGTTTCTTCATGTTCGCGGCCCTGTTCCACGTCGGGCTCGCGCTGCTGCTGTTGGCCATGCTGCTGGTGGCGGGCGTGGCGATGCCCTGGCTTACCCGGCGGCTCGGGGTCGAGCCCGGCCGCCGGCTGGTGGAGACGCAGGCCGAGCTGCGCCGGCTCGCGATAGACGGCACCCAGGGCCTGTCGGAGCTGTTGGCCTATGGCGCCGCAGATGCCCATGCCGCGCGCCTGGACGCTGTCAGCCACGAGGTCGTCGACCGCCAGCTCGCCATGAGCCGCATCGAGGGCCTGTCCGCCGCCGCCGTGGGCCTATGCGCCAACCTCGCCCTATTCGGCGTGCTCCTGTTCGGCATCCCCCTGGCCCGAGAGGGCACGCTGCCGCCGCCGCAACTGGCCATGCTGGCGCTGTTCGCCCTGGCCACCTTCGAGGCGGTGGCGCCGCTGCCGCTCGCCTTCCAGCACCTGGAGCTGACCCTCACCGCGGCGCGGCGGCTGTTCGCGGTGGTGGACGCCGAGCCCGCGGTGACCGACCCGCCGGGGCCGTCGCCACGGCCGACGCGCAACGACATCGCCGTCCGCGCTCTCCGCTTCGGCTACCCCGGCGCCGCGCGGCCGGCGCTGGACAGGCTGGATCTCGACGTGCCCGAAGGCAGCCGCACCGCCATCGTCGGCGCCACCGGTTCCGGCAAGACGACGCTGTTCAACCTGCTGCTGCGCTTCTGGGCGCCCGATGCCGGCGAAATCTCGCTCGGCGGCGCGCCGCTGGCGGCCTTCCGCGGCGAGGATCTGCGCGAGCGCATTGCCCTCGTGTCGCAGCACACGCATCTCTTCGACGCCAGCATCCGCGAGAACCTGCTGCTGGCGGCACCGAACGCCCCGCAGGGCAAGCTGGAGCAGGCCTGCCGCACGGCGCAGATCCACGACTTCATCGCCGCGCTGCCGGACGGCTACGACACCTGGGCCGGCGAGACCGGCGTGCGGCTCTCCGGCGGCCAGGGGCGGCGCATCGCCATCGCCCGGGCGCTGCTGCGCGACGCGCCCATCCTGCTGCTGGACGAGCCCACCGAGGGCCTCGACGCCGGCACCGAGCGGGCGCTGATGGATGCGCTGCGCGTCCTGATGGCGGGTCGCACGGTGCTGATGATCACCCACCGCCCCGCGGCTCTGGCGGACATGGACCGCATCCTGGTGCTGCATGAGGGGCGCGTCGTCGAGCAAGGCACCCACGCCGAGTTGCTGGGCGCCGAGCACTACCCGCGGCTGCTCGGCCTCGACGCGATGCTCGCCGAAGTGGACGCCTGACGGAGCCTGCGCCGAGTGCACGGTCGGCATCCGCCGGCTTGACGTTCCTCACCCGCCGGAAGAACCATTAATTTTGCACCAGGTAACGGCTTAGGATTACAGAGAATAGTCAACACGTTTCGCAAACGCCATCCCCGATATCGTGCCGCCATCCCCGGACATATGGAACCGGTTAGCTCTTATGGACGCGAGTATCATAGGCTCTGCGCTCACACCCGACGCGTGCACACCAAGGGCATGATGGCCATGCCCGGACAATGCCGCTCACCCTGCGGGGTGCGCTGGCAACGCCTGGCACTACGTTAGGTTGTACCCTGATCTGCCGGCGCAGCAGCGTCCTCGATGCGCAAGAATCGCCCCTGAGACGCCAGGAACGATGGAGACCGCGATGCTCAATTCTTCCCTTCCGCAAGGATCTCTCGGCTTGGCCGATTCGCGCTCCGGCGAGCACTTCTTCACGGCCGTCGCCAAGACACTGGATGTCGCGGTGATCGTACTCATGCTGCTCGTGCCGACCTGGGTGCGCGCGGAGGCATGGCCCGTTCGCTACACGCTGGCGCTGCTGGCGGCAATCACCGTATTCCAAGTCATTGCCGGAATATTGAACCTCTACCGGCCCTGGCGCGGCGAATCCATCTCCCGTCAGTTCTTCCGCGTGATCACGGTGTGGGTGGCAACCATATTCCTGCTCCTGCTGCTCGCCTATCTGCTGAAGGAAACAGCCGGCTTTTCGCGCCTGGCATTGACCACTTGGTTCGTTGCGACGCCGCCACTGATGATCGGCTGGCGCATGCTGGCGCGGATGGCGTTGACACGCTGGTTCGAGAGCAGCAGCTCCACCCGCAACGTGCTGGTGTGGGGAACCGGCGATATCGCCTCAGAGCTCGTGCGGACCCTTCAGGATGCGCGGAACGCTGGCCTGCATCTGGTCGATCACGTGGAGCCGACGCAGGACCGAGAGGCTCCGGCACCACGACAGGCCGGCGAGGCAGCCACGGATAAGCTCGCCCAACCCGAGTTGCTGGAGCTCCAGGCGCGACGCGGTGACTTCAGCATCCTCTACATCGTTCTCGGCGATGGGCTCAAAAAGCACGCCGCCATCGATGTCATCGAGCGCCTCTCCGACACCACCGTTAGCGTTTATCTCGTGCCCGACTACTTCTCCACCCACCTGTTTCACGGACGCTGGTCGAACCTGGGAGGTATTCCCCTGGTCAGTGTCTTCGACACCCCCTTCTGGGGTGCCGACGGTTGGCTGAAGAGGATCGAAGACCTGGCGCTCGGCAGCGCCATCCTGGTGCTTGCCGCGCTGCCGATGGCGCTGATCGCCGCGGCGGTCAAACTGACCTCACGCGGCCCCATCCTCTTCCGGCAGCGCCGCTACGGTATCGACGGCAACGAAATCACCGTTTTCAAGTTCCGCACCATGACGGTCACCGAAGACGGACCCAACATCAGGCAGGCCCAACGCGGTGACGCCCGTTTCACGCCCATTGGCGAATTCCTGCGCAAATACTCGCTGGATGAGCTGCCGCAATTCATCAACGTCATCCGCGGCGACATGTCCATCGTCGGCCCGCGTCCCCACGCCGTAGCCCACAACGAGTTCTATCGCAGCAAGGTCCGCGGCTACATGCTCAGGCACAAGGTCAAGCCCGGCATCACCGGCTGGGCACAGATCAACGGCTGGCGCGGCGAGACCGACGGCCTCTACAAAATGCAGAAGCGCATCGAATACGACCTCTGGTACATCCGCAACTGGTCGTTCTGGCTGGACATCAGGATCATTCTGCTGACGGCCGTCCTCGGCTTCGCCGGCCCAAACGCCTACTGACCCCAACGCCGGCGGCCCGACGCGCCCCGCCCGGCCACCGGGAGCGCCGGCGTCTCGCCGGCCACCGGGAGCGCCGGCGTCTCGCCGGCCACCGGGAGCGCCGGCGTCTCGCCGGCCACCGGGAGCGCCGGCGTCTCGCCGGCCAATTGGAGCGGGGAGTCTCGCCCCCCGTTACGGGAAGCTGCGAAACACCCGGCTCAAGCGCTCCATACCGTCAAACCGCCTTCCCCGCCGGCGGCTGGAAGCCGCCGATCCCAGTTGCCGGCAGGATGCCGGCGCTCCCAAAGTTGCCGACAGGATGCCGGCGCTCCCGGCCAGCGTCTGGCCCTACCCGCTGGCGCCTTCGCGGCCGGACTAGGGCTCGGCCTCACCGAGGTCGAGTCGTAGTACGCCTGCCGCCCGGCCCCCCTCCGATCGTCGGTCGGGGTCAGCGCTCGCCCGTCAGGGCGGGCGAGAGCCAGATCAGCGCCGCATCGTCCGGGCTTTCCGGCTGATCGGCGGGCAGCAGGATGGTGCCGCCCGCGGTGCGCCAGCGCAGGGTGCTGCCGCCGGCCTCCTCGCTCGGCGCGCCGACGCCGTTGCGCAAGGATTCCGTGAGCAGCTTCTGGTAGCGCGGGCGATAATCGAGCTGCAGCGCCGTGAGCCGCGCATCGTCCCCGGCAGCCGCGTAGTAGAGCAGCGCGCGGCGCGCCGGCAAGCCGTTGAAAGACGCAATTTCGGCCACGCAGACGCGCGCGCCGAGGTCGCTGTCACGATCCGCACACTGGAAGCTCACCTTTGGAAACTGCTTCGCGATGTCCGCCGCGGTGACGGCGCCGCTCAGGCGGTCGTACGCGATGTTGAAGCTTGGCTTGCCCAGGATGTGCAGAATAACGAGGTCGCTGCGACGCTGGCCGTCCTCGGTGAACATGAGCCAGTAGAACGGGCCGATGACGACGGCGAGCGCCAGCAGCAGCTTGTAGATTCGGGGGAGTTTGAAACGCATAGCGGCGCTATTGTAGCCGCACGGGCCGCCCCGGGCATGCACCCGCTGGGCCACGCGCGGGTGCCGGCAACTCGCGACGCCTGATCGCCGATGCTTGGGGCGCGCCGATCGCGGCGCAGACGCCGCTGCTGCGGGAAAATCGCGGCGGGGACGCCGCTCCCACGGAAATCGCGGCGGGGACGCCGCTCCCACGCGCGCCCCGGCGACGCCGCACACCGCCGACACCGACAGTTCAAATGCCCGACGCCACGCAGCACACGCCCGAGACCGCCACCCAGCGCACACCGCAGCACACGCCGATGATGCAGCAGTACCTGCGCATCAAGGCGGAGTACCCCGACATGCTGCTGTTCTACCGCATGGGGGATTTCTACGAGCTCTTCTTCGCCGACGCCGAGCGCGCCGCCGCGCTGCTGGACATCACGCTCACCAAGCGCGGTCAGTCCGCCGGGCAGCCCATCCCCATGGCCGGTGTCCCCTACCACGCCGCCGAGAGCTACCTGGCCAAGCTGGTGCGCGCCGGCGTCTCGGTGGCCATCTGCGAGCAGTTGGGCGACCCGGCCAAGAGCAAGGGGCCAGTGGAGCGCAAGGTGGTGCGGGTGGTGACGCCCGGCACCCTCACCGACGAGGCGCTGCTGGACGACCGCCGCGAGAACCTGCTCTGCGCCATCGCCGAGGCCGCGCCGGCCAAGGGCGGTGCCGGCGAGCGCTTCGGCCTCGCGGTGCTGGAGCTGGCGGGCGGACGCTTCACGGTGCTGGAACTGGACGGACACACGGCGCTCGCCGCGGAGCTGGAGCGCTTGCGCCCCGCGGAGCTGCTGCTCGGCGACGACAGCACCCTGCCGGAGCGCCTGCGCGGTAATGCCGGCATCACCCGCCGCCAGCCCTGGCTGTTCGATGCCGACAGCGCCGAGCACCTGCTGTGCCGACAATTCGGCACCCGCGACCTCAGCGGGTTCGGCTGCACGGACCTGCCGCTCGCGGTCGGCGCCGCCGGCTGCCTGCTCCAGTACGTGCAGGACACGCAGCGCTGCCCCCTGCCGCACCTGCGCGGTCTCACCACCGAGCGCCGTGACGACGCGCTGATCCTAGACGCCGCCACCCGCCGGAATCTCGAGCTCCTGATCCCGTTGCACGCCGATGCCGGGCGTACCGAGCAACAGACGTTGGCCAGCGTCATGGACGCCACCTGCACCGCCATGGGCGCGCGGCTGCTGCGCCGCTGGATCGGCCGCCCGCTGCGTGACGCCGCCGCCGTGCGCCGCCGGCACGACGCCGTCGAGGCCCTGCTGGCGGACAGCGTGCGCACGCCGTTGCGCGATGAGCTCGCGGCCATCGCGGATGTGGAGCGCATCGTCGCGCGGATTGCGCTGGGCACCGCTCGTCCGCGGGATCTCGCGGCGCTGCGCGACGCGCTCGGACGGCTGCCGGCACTGCGGGCCGGTCTCGCCGAAGCCGATGTCGCCGCGCAGGACCGCCCCCTGCTGGAAGCACTGGCGGCGGACCTGGGCGAGCACGCGCAGACCCGCGACCTGCTCGTCCGCGCCCTCATCGAGACACCGCCGGTGCTGATCCGCGACGGCGGTGTGCTGGCGCCAGGCTTCAATGCCGAGCTGGACGAGCTGCGCAACCTGGCCGAGCACGGCGACAAGTTCCTGCTGGAGCTGGAGCAGCGTGAGCGCGCGCGCACCGGCATCGCGACGCTCAAGGTGGGCTACAACCGCGTGCACGGCTACTACATCGAACTCGGCCGCAGCCACGCAGACAGCGTGCCGGCGGACTACCAGCGCCGGCAGACCCTGAAGGGCAGCGAGCGCTACATCACCCCGGAGCTCAAGCGCTTCGAGGACCAGGTGCTCTCCGCCCGCGGGCGCGCGCTGGCGCTGGAGAAATCGCTCTACGAAGAGCTGCTGGCGGCGCTGCAGGCGACCATCGAGGATCTCCAGCGCATGGCCGCGGCGCTGGCGACGCTGGACGTGCTGGCGGGCCTCGCCGAGCGCGCCACGGCGCTGGACTGGCGCCGCCCCGAGCTCTGCGAGGACGTGCTCATCGACATCGCGGACGGCCGCCACCCGGTGGTGGAACGCATGCTCGGCGCCGGCGGCAGCGAGCCCTTCGTTCCCAACCCGGTGCGGCTCGACGACGCGCGGCGAATGCTGGTGATCACCGGCCCCAACATGGGCGGTAAGTCCACCTTCATGCGCCAGACGGCGCTCATCGTGCTGATGACCTACGCCGGCAGCTTCGTGCCCGCCGCGGCGGCGCGCATCGGGCCAGTTGACCGCATCTTCTCGCGCATTGGCGCCGCGGACGACCTCGCCGGCGGGCGCTCCACCTTCATGGTGGAGATGGAAGAGACCGCCAACATCCTCAACAACGCCACCGACCGCAGCCTGGTGCTGATGGACGAGATCGGCCGTGGCACCAGCACCTTCGACGGGCTGTCGCTGGCCTGGGCCTGCGGCATCGAACTGGCTACCCGGGTACGGGCGCTGACGCTGTTCGCGACCCACTACTTCGAGCTGACGACGCTGCCGCAGGAACACCCCGGCATCGCCAACCTGCACCTCGACGCCGTCGAGCACGGCGAACGGATCGTCTTTCTGCACAGCGTCCGCGAGGGGCCGGCGAACCAGAGCTACGGGCTCCAGGTGGCAGCGCTCGCCGGCGTCCCGGCGGACGTCATCGCGCGTGCCCGGGAGCGGCTGCGGGCGCTGGAGGAAGATACCGCCGCGCCCGCAGGGGTGCAGGCCGGCGGCAGCGGCGGACCGACGCAGCTCAGCCTGTTCGCGCCGCCGGCACCGCATCCAGCGCTGTCGGCGCTGGGAGCGCTGGACCCGGATGAGCTGACACCGCGCTCGGCGCTGGACGCGCTGTACCGGTTGAAGCAGATGCTCTAATGCACGGATGAGAAGATTCGGTCGGACCGAGGCAGGTGTTCGACGCGGGGGCCTGGCTCGGCGCCAATATCAGTCGTCCGCGCCAGCGCTTGCGCTAGCCTCGGGTGCGATATGGCTCACCGCATTCACGCGCACCAGCGCGAGGGTGATGTTGTCCGAGCCGCCGTTCTCGATGGCATAGTGCACCAGGGCATCGGCGACGATGCCGAGACCGCCCTTGGCGGCGGCAAGCACGGCACGCAGGTCCTCGTGCGCCACCATGCCGCTGAGTCCATCGGTGCAGAAGAGGTAGATGTCGCCGATGGCGAGATCCGTGACGGCGGTGGCTGCCACCACGTAGGGCGCGGAGCCCACGGCGCGCGTCAGCACGTTTTCGTTGATGCCATACTCCCGCGCCTCCTCCAACGACGGAAAGAACCCCTGATCGACGACCTCCTGGATAAAGGAATGGTCGCGGGTGAGCTGCGCCAGCTCGCGATCGCGCAGCCGGTATAGCCGCGAGTCGCCCACGTGCGCATAGACGAGCCAGTCACAGCCGAAGTAGCCCATGACCACCGTCGTCCCCATGCCCGCGCAGCCTGCACGGTTGCGGGAGAGATCGACAATGGCGCCGTTGGCCTCGTTGATGGCCGCCTCCGCCAGCAGCTGGGCGCGACGCGGCTCATCGACCGGCGGCGGCTGGCGCGCGAACCGCTCACTGACGACCCGCGCGGCCGTGTCGCTGGCGACGTCTCCGGCGCTCGCCCCACCAATGCCGTCGGCTACAACGACGATGCCCGACTCCGGCACGCAGACTACGGAATCCTCGTTGCGGGCACGCACCCGCCCACGGTCGCTGCGCCACGCAAACTCCAGCGGCGGCTTGGTCACGGCGTATCTCCAGTGGTGACGAGTGCGCGTGCGCGCTCAGTTCGCCGCGTGGACCTCGTTCAGCATGGCCGCCAAGCGCTTCGGCTCCACGTAACCCGGTACCAGCTCGCCATTGTCCAGCACGATGGCAGGCGTTCCGCGGAGCCCCATCAGGTTACCCAACTCCATGTGCTTCGCCACCGGATTGCGGCAGGTCTTCTTCGGCACCGGCTCGCCGGCCTTGGCGCGGGTCAGGGCGTCCTGGCGATCGTCCGAGCACCAGACCGACACCGCCTTGTCGAATGACGGGGAGTTCTCGCCCGCGCGCGGGTAGAACAGGTAGCGCACGCGGATGCCCTCGTCCTCGTAGTCGTGAATCTGACTGTGCAGCTTGCGACAGTAGCCACAGTCGATGTCGGTGAACACGGTAATGGTATGCTTCGGCGACGGTGAATCGAAGATCACCATGTTGTCTTCGCCAATCTCGTTGATGGCACGCAGCCGGGCGCTGTCGCGGGCGCTCTCGGTAATGTCTTCGCGGGTCTTCAGGTCCACCACCGCACCGTCGATGAGGTAGCGCCCATCGCCGGTCACGAACATGACCTGCGGGCCGATCTCCACTTGGTACAGCCCCTTCATCGGTGTCGGCTCGACGCTGGTGGGCTTGTACTCGGGCAGCACCCGGGCCAGCGCGGCGCGGATGGTGGTAGCTTCGTCGGCCCAAGCGGCGGCGGCCGCCAGCGCCAGCGCGGCGAGGCCGATCTGTGCGAAGCGTTTGGTCATGCGGTTACCTCGGAATGGTCTCGCTGGTGGCTGCATCGTAGCCGGGTGATAGTTGGGGGTGGTCATGCGCATTCACGACGTGTGCGCGCTCAGTCTCGAAAGTTGTTGAAGGCCAGCGGCAGTTGCCAGTTCTCGGACTTGAGCAGCGAGATGGCCTGCTGAAGGTCGTCACGCTTCTTGCCGGTCACGCGCAACTGATCGCCCTGGATCTGCGCCTGCACCTTGAGCTTGGCCCCCTTGATGGCCTTGATCATGCGCTTGGCGCTGTCCGCATCGATGCCTTGCTTGAGCCCGATCTCCTGGCGCGCCGCATTCAGCGTGGTGATGGGCTCGCCGACATCGAGTGCCGCCAGGTCGACACCGCGTTTGACCAGCTTCTGCCGCAGGATGTCCAACATCTGCTGCAACTGGAACTCCTGCTCGGCATGCATGCGGACCATGCCGTCGGCAAGCTCGAAGCGCGCATCGACGCCCTTGAAGTCGAAGCGGGTGCCAATCTCCCGATTGGCCTGGTCCACGGCGTTGCGGACCTCCTGAAGGTCACACTCGGCGGTCACGTCGAACGACGGCATGGGCAGCTCCGTTGCTGTGCTGCTGTTGGAATCTGGCGGGCGGTCCGGCGCCGCTGCCATTGGCAACCGGCCGAGCCGGAAACCATAGTGGAATGGACAGGAAACGTCCACTGCCGAGTTGCAGCCGCGCATCGCAAGCGAACCGGTCCCGGCCGGGCGGTTTCAGCCGCGCGGATGGTGGCGTGCATGCAGCTGCTTGAGTCGCTCGCGCGCCACATGGGTGTAGATCTGCGTGGTGGACAGGTCGCTGTGGCCGAGCAGCATCTGCACCACCCTGAGATCCGCGCCGTGGTTCAGCAGGTGGGTGGCAAAGGCGTGACGCAACGTGTGCGGCGACAACGGCTTGGCGATGCCGGCCACCAGCGCGTAGCGCTTGATCAGCTGCCAGAACGCCTGCCGCGTCATGCACTCGCTGCGCGAGGTCGGGAACAGGTAATCGCTGCGGCGCCCGCCGAGGATCGCCGCCCGGCTGCCGCGCACGTATTCCCCGAGCCAGCGCGCCGCCTCCTCCCCCAGGGGCACGAGGCGCTCTTTGTCACCCTTGCCGGTGATGCGGACGACGCCCTGGTTCAGGTTGATTGACTGCGGGCGCAGCGACACCAGCTCGCTGACCCGCAACCCGCTGGCGTAGAGCACTTCCAGCATGGTGCGATCACGGTGACCACGCGGGTCCCCGGTGTCCGGCGCCGCCAGCAGCATTTCCACCTCACGCTCCGTGAGCGTCTTCGGCAGCGGCCGTCCGAGCCGCGGCGCCTCGACGCGGGCGGCCGGGTCCTCGCTGATCCGCCCTACGCGCAACAGGTGCCCATAGAACTGGCGCAGACAGGACAGGAGCCGCGCCGTCGACCTGGGCTTACGGCCTTGCAGAGATAGCACGGCCAGGTAGTCCAGGAGATCCAGCCGCTGCGCCTCGCAGGCGCCGCGGCTGCGCTCGGCGGCGAGCCAGCGCAGAAAGGCCGTGAGATCCGAGCGGTAAGCCACCAGCGTGTTATTGCTGAGACCCCGCTCCAGCCACAGCGCATCGGTGAAGACCTCCACCAGCGACAAATCCGGCTCCGCCTCGGGCGCGGCGCCCGGCCGGGACTTCGGCGCCGCCATCACACCCGCCCCGCTGCCTGCTCGTGGGCCAACAGCCAGCGCTTGATGTCCAACAAGCGGCCGCCGCGGTCTCCGGCGAAGCCACCGAGCCCGTGCCGCGCCACCACGCGGTGACAGGGCACGACCAGCGGGCAGGGGTTGGCGCGACAGGCGCCGCCGACGGCTCGCGGCGACGAGCCTAGCGCTGCCGCCAGCTCGCCATAGGTACGCGTGCTCCGCGGCGCGATGGCAGCGATCAGGCGCCAGACGCGACGTTGAAACGGCGTGCCGCCGAGCTGAACGGGCAGATCGATGCGCCGGCACGAATCCTGGAAATAGGCGACGAACGGCGCGGCGAGCCAGGGCGGTGGCGCCGGCGCATCGAGCGCGTCGGCGGCCAGCACGACGCGCGTGAGCGAGCCACCCGACGCGGCCCCGTCCGCGCGCCAGGCCCCGCTCCAGACGCCGCGCCAGTGCAGCGCGATGCGCCCGATGGGTGTGTCCATCGCCAGCACGTGCCGGCCCGCGTCACAGTGCGCGGGCACCACCACGGCGGAAGGGTCGAATGGCATGGGCGACTCCGAATGCGATCGGCGCAGGCGGAAGCATCATGCAGCCCGCTATACTGCGCGAAAGTTTAACCCCACCGGGCAGATACCTCGGGAGCCAGCACGTGCACGATTCGACGCCGGCCCAACCATTCTGGCGGACCACCGCGCTCGCGGACATGACCAATGAGCAGTGGGAGGCGCTCTGTGACGGCTGCGGCAAGTGCTGCCTCAACAAGTATGAGGACGAGGACACTGGCGGCATGCAGTACACCAATGTCGCCTGTCGCCTCCTCGATCACCAGAGTTGCCAGTGCGCAGACTATCCCGATCGCGCCGCACAGGTGGCGGACTGCATCACCTTGACACCCGAGCACCTGCGCAAGCCGGCATGGCTGCCGGAGACCTGTGCCTATCGGCTTCTCGCGGAGGGCCGCCCCCTGCCCCGCTGGCACCATCTGCGCTGCGGCGACCCCGAGGCGGTGCACCGCGAAGGCGCCAGCGTGCGCGGGCGTGTGGTCTGTGAGAGTCAAGTGGAAGAGCCGCTCTGGTACCTGGTGGACTGGGTGCGCTGAGGCTCCGACCCGCGGGCACGCGCCCCATCCCAGCCCGAGCCAAACCGAGCAACCCCAAGTTTATGCCTGTGCCGCAGCTCGTCCTCGCCTCCACGTCGCCGTTTCGCCGCGAGCTGCTGGCGCGGCTCGGCTTGCCCTTTGCCACCGCGGCGCCCGACGTCGACGAGTCCGTGCGGCCGGGCGAGGACGCCGGGCAACTGGTCCTGCGCCTCGCCGAGGCGAAGGCCCGGGCGGTAGCGGCGCAGTTTCCCCGGGCGCTGATCATCGGCTCCGACCAGGTCGCGGAGTTCGGCGGCCGGATCCTCGGCAAACCGGGCAGCCGGGAGCGGGCCATCGAGCAGTTGTCCGAGGCGAGTGGGCGCACCTTGGTGTTCCGCACCGGCCTCTGTCTGCTGCGCGCCGCCGACGGCCATACACGCTGCGCCTGCGACGACTTCAAGGTGCACTTCCGCGTCCTCAGGAGCGCGCAGATCGCTGCCTATGTGGACCGCGAGCAGCCCTTCGGCTGCGCCGGCAGCTTCAAGTCTGAAGGGCTCGGCATTGCACTGTTCGAGCGCCTGGAGGGCACCGACCCGAACGCTCTGGTGGGGCTGCCGCTGATCCGGCTCGTGGACATGCTGGCGGCCGAGGGCGTGGATGTGCTGACGGCGGGGCTGGATCTGGCGTAAGCCGCCTGCCGTTATATTGCGTGAGTATTGCCAGGGGTCGCCCGCGCCGGGCATCGAGCCCGGCGCGGACAAGAGCCGAGAGGATCTCGGCGCCCCCGGGTCAGCGCAGGGCGGGCAGCCGGTCCAGGGCGCCCATCTGCACCAGGCCGCGGGCGAGTGCGGTGCCGAAGCGATCCGTCAGGCGCTCCAGGAGGTCGCGCTTGGTGCTGTACTCGACGATCTCGTCGACGCCGACGACCTCCCGCGCCACGTAATCGCTGTTGCCGATGCCGTCGCTCAAGCCCAGCCCGACGCTCTCGTCACCGGTCCAGAAGAGTCCGCTGAAGAGCTCATCACCACCTTTGAGCCGGTCGCCGCGGCCCTGCTTCACGGCGTCGATGAACTGCTGGTGGATGTTGTCGAGCAGCCCTGTCAGGAAGGTACGATCCTGCTCGCTCAAGGGGGAGAAGGGGTCCAGGATGCCCTTGTGCGCACCGGCGGTGAGGAGCCGGCGCTGAATGCCCAGATCCTCCATGGCCTTCTGGAAGCCGAAGCTGTCCAGCCGCACACCGATGGAGCCCACCAGGCTCGCCTTGTCCACGTAGATGTCGTCGGCGGCGGCGGCGATGTAATAGGCGCCGGACGCACAGGCGTCCACGCACACGGCGTAGACCTTCTTGTCCGGATGCTTCTTGCGCTGCCGGCGGATCTCGTCGAACACGTAGCCGGCCTGCACCGGACTGCCGCCGGGGCTGTTGATGCGCAAGATCACGGCCTGCGCCTGGTCTGTCTCGAAGGCCTTGTCCAGCGCCGCGTTGAGCCGCTCCGCGCTGGCGTCGGTGTCGGACGCGATGAGGCCGTCCACATCGATGAGCGCCGTGTGCTCCTTGGTCGTGCTCAGCGAGTCGCTGAAGCCGTTGGCGAAGTAGATGACCAACAGCAACAGCAGATAGGCCAGGATGCCCACGCGGAAGATGACACCCCAGCGCCGCGAGCGGCGCTGGTTGCGGAGAAACTCTGCCGCCATGCGGTTGATCAGCGCCCGCTCCCACTCCGGGTCGGTGGGCGACGGCATGGACTCGGCCTTGCCCGGGTCGCGAATCTTCCAGAACTTGAGAAAATCGAGGTTCATCGTGTCGTCGTCGTGGTTGTGGGCGCCGTCGCCGCGCCGGTGGCGGCGGCGAGCCAGCCCGGCAGGGCGTCGATGGCCGAGAGGCAGGCCAGGGGCTCGAGCGCCAGCAGGCGCTCAGGCGCATGCGCGCCGTAGCAGACCGCCAGTGCGTCCACGCCGGCGTTGCGGGCGGTGAGCAGGTCGTACTCGGTGTCGCCGATCATGAGCGCGCGGGCGGCGGTGACGCCGAGCTCGTCCAGCAACTCCAGCAGCATCTGCGGGTGCGGCTTGGAGAAGGTCTCATCCGCCGAGCGCGTGGCATGGAAATGGGCGCCGAGACCCGATTGCACCAGGGCTTGCTCGAGCCCGCGGCGGCTCTTGCCGGTGGCCACAGCGAGCAGGTAGCCCTGCGCGTGCAGCTCCGTGACCACCTCCGCCGCGCCCGGGAAGAGCGGCGTTGGCGTGTCGTCCAGCTCCAGGTAATGGGCGCGATAGCGCTCGATGATGCGCCCATGCATGGCCTCGTCCAGCCCCGGCGCAAGCTCGGCGACGGCATGAGACAAGCCGAGACCGATGACGTTGCGGGCGGCAGCGGGCGCCGGCGGCGTCAGCGCCAGCTCGGTGAAAGCCGCACGCATGCTCGCAACGATGCGCGCGGCCGAGTCCATCAGGGTGCCGTCCCAGTCGAATACCAACAGTTCATAACGCACGGGCGTATTCCTCAGCTCTACCTAGCACTGCGCCGAGATCCGCGGGCAGCGGCGCGGTCACGGTCACCGGTGGCGCGTCCTCCCGAGGGCGAAAGCGCAGCTCGGCCGCATGCAGAAACAGGCGCCTGAGACCGAGCGCGCGCGCCACGACCTGGTCTTCCGGGCGGCCATACTTCTCGTCGCCCGCCACCGGCGCGCCGATGCTCGCCGCATGTACCCGGATCTGATGCGTCCGCCCGGTATGCAGTTCCACGTCTGCCAGGGTCATGCCACCGAAGGCCGCAGCACGCCGGAACACCGTCAGCGCCAGCTTGCCGTCGGCATGATCCACCCGGACCATGCGCTCGCCACCCTGGAGCAGATTCTTGCGCAGGGGCAGCTCCACCCGTTGCACGCGCGCGGCGAGCGGCCCAAGCAGCAACGCCTGGTAGCGCTTGTACACCGCGTCGCCGCGCAGCTGCGCGTGCAGAAACCGCAGCGCACTGCGCCGCTTGGCGATGATCAGGCAGCCGGAGGTGTCGCGGTCGAGCCGATGGACTAGCTCCAACTCGGCGCCGGGGCGCGCCGCGCGCAGCGCCTCGATGACACCGTGCGTGATGCCACTGCCACCGTGCACCGCCACACCCGCCGGCTTGTCGAGCACCAGCACCCGGTCGTCTTCGTACAGGATGCTCTCCGCGAGCCGCGCGGTCAGTCCACGTGGTGGCGTTACCGCAGCCGTGGGGGCAGCCGTCCGCACCGGCGGTATACGCACCTCGTCGCCCGTTTCGAGCCGCTGGTGCGGCTTGGCGCGGCCCTTGTTGACGCGTACTTCGCCACGGCGCAGCAGCCGGTACACGAGGCTCCGCGGCACGCCCCTGAGCTGCGCCAACAGGAAATTGTCCACGCGCTGACCGGCCACCTCCGCGCTGATGCGCAGATGGCGCACGCCGAAACCGCCGCCGGCACCCGTCGAGCCGGCCGGCCCTCCGCTCGTATCGGTCAATTGCTGACCCCCGAAAACACTGCTAGCCTTAGCGACTTATGTAACAGGCGCGCGGTTGTGGCAGCTTCGGCGCCGATCCCCGCCGCATGGGGGCATATTCGAGGCTGCCATGGGTGGCGATGCCGCCGCGCTTCGGCGGGGTCAGCATCGACCGGCCCCCACCAATCCTTAGGGGTGAGACCTAAGGAATTGACCCCGTAACGAGAGCAAGACTCCCGTATGGAGAAGCGGGTAGCCAAAGCCCTTCATGGTACACCGGCCAGGGCTTCTACAACATGCCGGCGGCAGGCACAACCTTGACCCATGCATGCCGCCCGAATCGTGTGCCCATTGTGTACCCCTTTGTGTACGGGGCCACGACCGACACCAGTTTGACGGACGCCGCAAGGGTCGACGTCCGAACCAGCGCCCAGGCCCAACCTAGGTTCACCCCGAGGGCCGGGCGCAAAGTGAACACAGGCGCGTGCTCGACGCCTGCCAGGCCGCCGCGGGCCGACGCCCAGTTCGACAGTGGGTCGACAGTGGCTCGACACCGGTTCAACTCCGGTTCGACACTGACTCGACACCGGATCGACACTGGGCGCGTCCCGGCAGCCGCAGACCTCGAGCCCGTCGGCATGGGGAGCCGACTGCGAGCGGGAGACCACCGGGAACGGCCGAGCCGGCCGCACCGGGCCACGGCATCAGGTCGCGCGCCACGGTAAGAGTAACCAGACAACATGAAAAGAATGCTGATCAACGCAACGCAGCCGGAAGAGCTGCGCGTTGCAATCGTTGATGGACAGAAACTATTCAACCTCGACATCGAGAGCCCCGGACGGGAGCAGAAGAAGGCCAACATCTACAAGGGCACCATTACCCGCGTCGAGCCGAGCCTGGAGGCGGCCTTCGTCGACTATGGCTCCGAGCGCCACGGCTTCCTGCCGCTGAAGGAGATCTCCCGCTCGTATTTCAGCCAGGAGCTCAAGCCCGGCACCAAGGCCAACATCAAGGAGCTGATCAAGGAAGGCCGCGAGGTCGTCGTCCAGATCGACAAGGAAGAACGCGGCAACAAGGGCGCGGCGCTCACCACGTTCGTCTCGCTGGCGGGCCGCTACCTGGTGCTGATGCCGAACAACCCGCGCGCCGGCGGCGTGTCGCGGCGCATCGACGGCACCGACCGCTCCGAGCTGCGCGAGGCGCTGAGCCAGCTCCAGATCCCTGAGGACATGGGCCTGATCGTGCGCACGGCGGGCGTCGGCAAGAGCCCCGAGGAGCTCCAGTGGGACCTCGACTATCTGCTGCAGCTCTGGGACGCCATCAAGACCTCCGGCGACAGCCGCAAGGCGCCCTTCCTGATCTATCAGGAAAGCGACATCATCATCCGCTCCATCCGCGATCACCTGCGCTCCGACATCGGCGAGATCGTCATCGACAGCCAGGAGATGTACCGCCGCGCGGAAGAGTTCATGCAGCAGGTGATGCCGCACAACCTGAAAAAGCTCAGGCTGTACCGGGACGAGGTGCCGCTGTTCACGCGCTACCAGATCGAGAGCCAGATCGAGTCCGCCTTCCAGCGCGAGGTACGCCTGCCCTCCGGCGGCGCGCTGGTCATCGACCACACCGAGGCGCTCACCTCCATCGACATCAACTCCGCGCGCGCCACCAAGGGCGCCGACATCGAGGAAACGGCCCTCAACACCAACCTCGAGGCCGCGGACGAAATCGCCCGCCAGCTCAGGCTGCGCGACTTGGGCGGACTCTTCGTCATCGACTTCATCGACATGACGCCCGCCAAGCACCAGCGCGATGTGGAAAACCGCCTGCGCGAGGCGCTGAAGCAGGACCGCGCCCGGGTGCAGGTGGCGCGCATCTCGCGCTTCGGCCTGCTGGAGATGTCCCGCCAGCGGCTGCGGCCGTCGCTGGGCGAGTCGAGCCAGCACGTCTGCCCGCGCTGCAAGGGTCAGGGCACCATCCGCGGGGTAGAGTCGCTGGCGCTGTCGGTGCTGCGCATCATCGAAGAGGAGGCGATGAAAGACAGCACCGCGCGCATCCTCGCCCAACTGCCGGTGGACGTCGCCGCCTTCCTGCTCAACGAGAAGCGGCGCAAGATCCTGGAGATCGAGCAGCGTCAGCAGGTGGCCGTGGTGCTGATCCCGAACAAGCACATGGAGACGCCCGACTACTCCATCGAGCGCATCCGCGTCCAGGACGCGGACCGCCGCAGCGAGGACGAGCCCAGCTACACACTGGCCAATATCCCGGAGCCGGCATTGCCCGCCTTTGCCGGCAACAAGCCGGAGGCCAGGCCCGAGGAGCCGGCGGTCAAAGGCGTCAAGCCCGCCAATCCGGCGCCGTACCGGCCATCCCCCGTGCCGCAGCGGTTGCCGGGTGCCGGCGATGATACCGATGTGGGCGATGTGGGCGATGTCGGCAATCTCCATCCGGAGAGCATGCTCAAGAAGCTGTGGGGCATGCTTTTCGCCCCGCCAGGTGAAGAGGCTGTTACGGATCAATCGGGCGCGCAGCCGACGCCGCAAGCACCCTCCCCCGCACCGCAGCGCCAAGGCGCCACCCGCGAGGACGGCCGGCAACGCAAACCGGGCGTGGCTCGACAAGACGGTACGTCGGGCGCAGCCGACGGCAAGCGACGCGAGAGCGACGCAGCCAGCGGCGCCGACGCCGGCGGCGAGGGTCGCACTCGGCCTCGCCGCGGACAGGCATCCTCCCGCGGCAGCGAAGACGGCGAGCGCCAGCGCAACGCCCGCCGCGGCAACCGCGGCGGGCGCTCCCGACGCGGCGGCCAACGCGAGCAGACCGAAGCCGGTGGCGATCGACAGGGCGAAGGCACACCTCCGCAAATGCAGCAGCAGCACGCGCGGCGCACGGGCGCCGACGACGAAAGCAAGCAGCTGATGCCCCGCAAAGACAGCCTGCCGATGGCCCTCGACGGGGACAAGGGCACACAGACGACAGCACCGCCAATCGCCAACGACGACACCGACACACCCAAGGCAGCCGCCGCCACGGAGGCAGCCGCGGGAGAGAGCGCGGATGCCGCGAACGGCGGCAACGGCGAGCAGGGTGGCGGCCGCAGTCGCTCCAGTCGCCGGCGTCGCGGCGGCCGGCGCCGGCGCAGCGGCAACCGCGACACGGCGGGCACGGCGGCGGGTGATGCCAGTTCTGAAGCGGGAGACAACACCGACGCCGAAAGCGCCGGGTTGTCCACCGGCAACGCCGACACCGCCCCAAATCAGCGGCCCCCGAGAGAGCGACCACCGGCCGGTGCCGAAAACGCCAGCCCGGCGACCCGGGCCACCGCGGCGGACAATGGCGACGCGGCACCTTCAGCGCCGGCCGCGAACACGGACGCCCCACGCCGCGCGCCGTCCACGGACGTGGGCGCGAGCACCGCAGCGGCAGGATCTGCGCCAACGCCAACATCGGCGCCAACCTCGGCGCCAGCGTCAACCCCGACGCCGGCATCGAGCCCCGCTTCGGAACAGCCGCCCCCTGCACCCGCAAGAACCACTGGCGGCGACGCCGCAAGCGCACCGTCCGGCACCGACACCGTCCGCCACGGCGGCCCGAGCACCCCCGCCGAGACGGCGCAACCCCGTTCCGACTCCACGCAGCCACAGCCGCCTGCACCGCAGCCGAAGCCCACTGTGCCACAAGCGCCGCCGGCCATGACCCACGATGCCGCCGCAGCGCCCACGGGCGATGCCCCCCAGCCGAAACGCAATGGCGGAGCGACAGCGGCGCAATCCCAAGCCGCTGCGGACAGCCCGGCACCAACCGCCGAGCGCATCCCCGGCGGTGAGCAGGCCACGAGCGCTCCCGAGTCGGCCGCCGCGGGCGAGCGGCCAGGTCCGGCCTGATGTCCGGCCTGCTGCCCAGCCAGATGTGCAGCCAGGTGCCCAGGTCCGCTCGCGCAATGTCACCGTCAACCGGCCAGAGCATCGTCTGACACGCGCGTAAGGCGTCCCCAGGGCATCTATCGGGCGTTCCTAGAGCGTCTGTCGGCCAGCGGACGGCCGATGGACAAGCGGGCCGCCCGGCCACGTTCAGGCCGCGGCCATTTCGGTTTCTGCGGCGGCTGCGGTAGTATGGCGGGCCGATACGCAGGCCGCGTAGACGCCGATGGGGCGGCGGCCACCCACCACCGGCTCCGGCCCACGCGCAAGCGGATGCTCCAGCTCTTCATCACCAGCACCACGCGTTTCCTCGGCATCGCACTCGGTGCACTGCTCCGCTCGCCGGACGGTGTCAGCCCCATCAGCGCGCGCCGCGTGCTCGTGATGTTCGGCTTCCTGCCGGTGTTCGCGCTCGCCCAGGGCCTGCACTGGCTCGGCTTCCTGCTGGACGAAATCTTCTTTCGCGGCTATCGCCGGGTGCAGATTCGCGGGCCGCTGTTTGTGCTCGGCGTGCCGCGCAGCGGCACCACCAACCTGCACGCCGTTCTGGCCCGGGACCCGCAGTTCACCACCTTCTCCACCTGGGAGTGCCTGTTCGCGCCATCCGTGTCGCAACGGCTGTTCTGGCGCGCACTGGGCCGGTTGGACGCGCGCATCGGCGCGCCGTTGCGCCGCCTGCTCCGGCTCGCCGAGAGGCGCGTGTTCGGCGCCCTGGATGATGTGCACGCCATGAGCCTGGACACCCCGGAAGAAGACTACTTCGCACTGATGCCGGTGCTGAGCTGCTTTATCCTGGTGCTGGCGTTCCCGCGCTCGTCCCACCTGTGGCGCATGGGTAACTTCGACCGCGACATGCCGGCCACCGAGCGCAAGCGCCTGCTTGCCTTCTACGCCAACGCATTGCGCCGCCACCTGTACGTGCACGGGCCGGACAAGCGCTTGTTGTCCAAGAACGCCGCCTTCGCCTCTCTGGCCAATGGGCTCGCCGATACCTTCCCGGATGCCCGCTTCCTCGTCTGTCTGCGCGACCCCGCGGAGACCGTGCCCTCGCAGCTCAGCTCCATCCGCGCCGGACTCGCCTTCTTCGGCGTGCCGCCGGACAGCGCGCCGATCCGCGAGCGCTTCGTCGGGCAACTGGCCTTCTACTACGATAACCTGCGGCAGCTCGCCGAGGTCCACGCCCCCGCGCGCACCGTCACCAAAACCCTGCCGCAACTGAAGGCGGACCTGGCGGGTGCCGTGCGCGACGCCTACCAGCGGCTCGGCCTGCCGCTGGCGCCGAGCTTCGCCGCGACCTTGACGCAGGCGGCGGCGCCGGCGCGTGCCTACCGCAGCGGCCACCGCTACGACCTGGCGCAGTTCGGTCTCGACCCGGCTGCCATTCGGCGCCGCTTCGCCGGCGCCTACGCCCATCCGGCCCTGGCGCCGGGCGCCGACGCATCCGGCACCGACGATGGGCAAAGCGAGTGCCCACCGCCCGCGCCGGCACGCCACCGGACCAAGGCCGCCACGGCCGTGTCCCTGAGCGTCGAGGGCATGCCGAGATGCTGAGCACGTCGCAGAACGACAGCGCCCTCGACGCCACGCAGGCGGCCCAAGCAGGCATGCTCGACGGCACTGGTCTGCGCATCGCCATCGTCTCGGACGCGGCGCCCGAGCGCAACGGCGTCGGCGCCTACTACCGCGACCTCGCCGAGCACCTGAAGGCCGTGGGCGCGCGCGTCGATCTCATCTCACCGCGCTTCCGCGCCGGCCAATGGTACGGCGGCCTGGCGCTACCGCTCCCGGGCGATCCGACCCAGCGCTTCGTGCTGCCGTCGCTGCCGCTGGTGATGCGGCGCCTGGGCCGGCTACAGCCGGACGTGGTCATCGTGCCCACGCCAGGCCCCTTCGGCATGGTGGGCATGATGCTCGCGAAGCGTCGGCACGCACGGATCGTGGTGGGCTTCCACACCCATTTCGAGCGCCTGGCCGAGCTCAATGACGATTGGCTCGCGCGCGGTCGGATCGCGCAGGCCTACCTCAACACCTGCAACCGCGCCCTGTTCCGCAAGGGCGCGCTGGTGCTGGCCAATTCCGAGGAGATGCTCGACATCGCCCGCGGCATCGGCGCCAAGCGTGTGGGTCTGATGGGCACCCCCATCCCCAAGGCCTTCCTGGACGCCCCGCCGAAGCCTCTGAGCGCCAACGTGCGGCGCGTGCTGTTCGCCGGCCGGCTGGCACCGGAGAAGAACCTGGGCGCCGTGGTGGAGGCGGCCGCCGCGCTGCCGGACATGCAGTTCCAAGTGGCCGGCGACGGTCCCCTGCGCCAGTGGTTGCTGGACGAGGCCGAGCGCCTGCCCAACCTGCACTATGTCGGCTGGGTCAAGCGCCAGCAGATCATGCCCCTCATCGACAGCGCGGACGTGCTGGTGCTGCCGTCCACCGTGGAGTCCTTCGGCACTATTGCACTGGAGGCCATGGCACGCTCACGGCTGGTAGTGGTGTCCTCCGAATGCGGCATCCTGAGCTGGGAGACGCTCCAGCGCGGGCTGTTCCAGATCCACGGCAACGAGACTCTGGGCGACACCCTGGCCCGGGTGCGGGCACTGGACCATGCCATTCTGGAGCGCAAAGCCGGCATCGCCCGGGAAGGCGCACGGGAGCTCAACGAGCGCAATCTGCGCCACTGGCTGCGCGTACTGCGCGACACGGATGCCGGCGGTGCGGACGTTGTCTCCATCTGACCATCCTCCGGCCGCGGCGCTCCCGACACCACCACGGGCGCTGGTCTCCGTGCACGACCTGATGCCCGCAACCATGCCGGCGGTGCGCCGCACCCTGGCGCTGCTGGAGCACCATGCCGTGCACCCTGTCACGCTGCTGGTGGTGCCCGGCACGGGCTGGGACGCCCGCGGCATCGAGGAGCTGCGGGCGCTGGAGCGTGCCGGCTACCGCCTCGCCGGGCACGGCTGGGAGCATCGCACCGCGCGCATCCACGGCCTGCGCCACCGCCTGCACAGCCTGTTTCTGTCCCGCAACGTCGCCGAACATCTGGCCTTGGACCGCGACGGCGTCCTGGCGCTGATGCGCCGCTGCCGGGACTGGTTCGAGGCTCAGGGCCTGGCGCCACCGGGGCTGTATGTACCGCCGGCCTGGGCGCTCGGCGCGGTGAGTGCCGACGATCTCCGCGCTGCCGGCCTGTTCCGACAGGTGGAGCTGTTCTCCGGTGTGCTGGACGTCGCCAGCGGGCGCGTCGCGCCCTCGCCCGTGCTCGGCTACGAGGCGGACGCGGCCATCCGCGGACCCGTGTTGAAGTTGTGGAATGCGTGGGGCCGGTGGCGAGCGAGCGCATTGGGCCGGGTGCGCATCGGCATCCACCCGCGGGACCTGGACCTGCCGCTGCGCGCGGCGCTGGAGGCCGACCTCGAGCGCTTTTACCACTACACCGACTACGCGGCGGCAACGGATGGTGCCGATCACGGTGCCGGCGGCGGCTCACACAGATTGGGCGAGAATCTTCGGTAGATCGGGCTGAGCCAAGAAACCCGCCATGGCCCGTGCCGTGATCGCCCGAGCATCGGGCCTCCTGCGTCGGCACGACCGACACGCGCAGCGCCGGCGCCCGGCGTCCGCGTTAGGCCGGCGAGATCGTCACAGGTGCCGCTGGCGGATATCCTCCAGCAGGCCCGCCGCGGCCTCCTCCACCATGTCGAACACGGCCTCGAAGCCGCCGGAGGCCCCGTAGTAAGGGTCCGGAACCTCACGCATGCGCGCCTGTGGGGCATGGTCCATCAGCAGCGTCACCCGCCGCTCCAGCCCGCGCCCGGGCGGGCACAGGTCGGACAGGGCGTGGTAGTTGTCCTGGTCCATGACCAGTACGTAGTGATAGTGCTCCAGGTCCGCCGCCGTGACTCGTCGCGCGCGCAGGTCGGAGAGATCGATGCCCCGGCGCCGCGCCGTCTCCTGCGCCCGAGGGTCGGGTGGCTCGCCCACGTGGTAGGCATGGGTGCCGGCCGAGTCGATCTCGATGACCTCCGCCAGACCGGCTTCCTGCACCAGCTTGCGGAACACACCCTGCGCCGTCGGCGAGCGGCAGATGTTGCCCATGCAGACGAACAGGACCTTGACCGTTGCGCGCTCCGTCATGCCTCTCTCTTCGCATCGTCGATGGATTGCTCGATAGCGCCGATTCTAGCATTCGCGGCACATCGGTCTTCGCGATCACGGCCACTTGCGCTGGAGCGGCGAGCTCCAGCGCGACCGCTTCCCGAACGGCAGGCGATACTGCTGCATCTGGCGATCCAACCGCTGCGCCTCCTGGGCCCGGTGCTGTCCGGCACGCCAGCGGGGCGGCGGCATCTCGGGTGGCGGCGTCACGCCCGGCGCCTGACTATAGCGCTGCCCATATACCTGCTCCCGGCTCCAGCGCTGGCGCTGCTCAAGGGCCGCAAAGTCGTTGCGCTGCGTCCGCTGGATGCTGGACAGCGCGCGCCGCTCGCGCAGATCCAGCGGTGCCACCCGCTCGCGGTAGGCACGCTGGTCTTGCTCCAGTTGGAGCCAGCCCGCCGCCGACGCGTGCGGACCGGCGTGCAGCGGCGTCCACGCGCCGCCGGCCAGCATCGCCAGGACCAGCCCCAGCGGCAGCGCACGCACCCATACCGCACCTTTTCGGTGCAATATGACGAGCGGGTGGACAGCATTGGACCATCCGCGTACTCGACGCCGCCGGTTGAGCCGCGCTTCTTCAGGGCAACCGGCCTGCGGCAAACGCCGCCAGGGCGTTCGCAGTAACTTGGCACTGAACATGCTTAGTCTCCAGTGCGAGGCGGAAATCCCTCTCTGCCGTTTCCGTCCTCTGACCTCCTCAGTGGTGAATTGGCCCCGCGTCTCCGCGGGGCTTTTTTTTTGGGGCAAATTTCAGGCAAGGCCGACGCATCCGCTGCCGTCCGAGGCTTCGCCATGATGGCCAGCGACTCAGCGGTCCCACTTGGTCTAGCGGCCCGATCCCTGCCCCCAGCTTCAATCGGTCTCTGCCACGACCACCTCGAACTGCGGCGCCGCGCCGAGCTGACGCTTGACGGCACAAAGCTCCATGGCCCGCACGATGCCGCCCCGGTACTGGGCCGGGAAGCCGTCCGGCAGGCGCAGGTGCAGCCGGGCGACCGAGCGCTCCGGGTGCTTGGCGTCGCCTTCCCACTCCATGGCCAGGTCGAGGCCCGCCGTGTCGATGTTCCTCGTTTGACAGAAGTTCAGCGCGAAGATGCCGCTGCATGTCGCCAGCGACGCGAGGAACAGCGTGAACGGCGCCGGCGCCGAACCGGCGCCGCCATGCTTCTCCGCCTGGTCGGTGGCGATGTGGAAGCCGTCGACGCTGACGTCGACGCGCTTACCACCGGGGAAGGAAACCTGTAGCCTTTCTGACATGCAAAAAACCCTATGATGAAAATTGATACTCGCAATAGAGCCGGAAAGAAGCGCACAATTAGCGGGCCGTTGCGGGCGGTCCCAAGGGCCGCCCCGCCCAAGTTTCATAAGCCCCAGCTTCGTAAGCCCCCAGCTTTCTAAGCCCAGCTTCGCAAGCCATAAGCACGATCAGGAGCCGCCATGCAAGCCACCGAAGAGCTGATGTCACGACTGCGCACCCATCTCGGGCGGCGCCTGCAACTGGCGGGACGCCCGTGGCGCCTGGTCGAGGTACTGGCCGCAGACGGCAGGCTGGTGCTGGAGAGCCAGGAGGCCGAGCCGCCGATCCAGCCCGATCAGTACGGCAACGCCGTCTATCGCGCCCCCGAGCATTTGGAGGTGGCGCTGCTCACCGCAAAGGGCGAGCCCAGCCCCAACCTCATGCGGCTATTGCAGACCCTAGAGGAGCAGGCCACCCGTACATCCGCGCTGTACGGCTGATCCCCACGCACCTCGACCCGGCGTGGCGCCGCCATCGCCGCCAGCCGGGCGCTGGTGCACTGGCGCGAACATGCCGACCCCGCCCGCAGCGGCGGCCGGCGTGTCGCCCTCCGGGCGACAAGGGCAAGGAACGCAAGCGCCACCACGACGGCCTACCGCTCGCCTTCCTTTGCCCGCAGCCACGCCAGCACCGCGCGCACGTCGTCCTCGGTATCGACCCCGGGGCCGGGCGGCGCCTGCGCAATTTCCACGCTGATGCGCTCGCCATGCCAGAGCACCCGGAGTTGCTCCAGCGACTCCGCCGTCTCCAGCGGTGCCGGCGGCCAGGCGACGAAGCGCTCCAGGAAGCCCACGCGGTAGGCATAGAGCCCGATATGCCGCAAGAAGGTCGTGCCCTTCGGCAGCTTCGCACGATCGCCCAGAAACTCGTCGCGATGCCAGGGCACCGGCGCGCGGGAAAAATACAGCGCCGCACCGTCGGCGGCGGTGACCACCTTGACCACGTGGGGGTCGAACAGGGTCTTGGCCTCGGTGATGGGCGTCGCGACCGTGGCCATCTGCAAGGCGCTGTCGCGCAGCAGCGCATCGGCCAGTTGGTCGATCAGCGATGGGGGCATGCAGGGCTCGTCGCCCTGGAGGTTGACGATGACACTCTCCGGTGCCCAGCCGCGGACCGCCGCCACCTCGGCGATGCGGTCCGTGCCGCTCTGGTGCCGCGCCGCCGTGAGTACGGCATCGGCGCCGATCTCGCGGCAGTGGGCGAGCACCCGCTCGTCATCGGTGGCGACGACGACCTCGCCGGCGGCACTGGCCTGCGCCTGCTCCCAGACGCGGGCGATGAGCGTCTTACCGGCGATGTCCAGCAGCGGTTTGCCGGGCAGCCGGCTGGCGCCGTGGCGTGCGGGGATGACGATGCGGAAGCTGTTCTGCATGGGTGTTCGGTTCCTGCGCTGGTGCTGACAATTTCAGGCGATGGCGCACGCAACGGGTGTTCTTCACACCCGCTCAGCCGCCCGCCCCGGCGGGTTGTGTCGGCAGGATGCCGCGCCGAGCCAACAGCCGGTCCAGATCGGCAACAAAGCCGGGCGCCGGCACGGCCATCACCGGGACGTACCACAGATCCGGCCGAAGCCGGCCCGCCGGCGGCAACCGGCGCACCTTGACGGCATCCTTCTCGGTCATCAGCACCGGACCCTCGCCCCAGGCGGCGATGTCAGCGCCAGCGAAGCGGTGATGGTCCGGATAGAGCCGGGCATCGACGCCGATGCCGTGCGCCGCGAGCATACGAAAAAACCGCCCCGGATTGCCGATGCCGGCCACCGCCGTGATCCGCCGGCCGGCGAAGGCGCGGAGCGGGCGGCTGTCGCCGGGGTCGGACAGGCTGACCGCCGCGCGGGGCTCGAGCGTCATCGCCGGCAGGCCGGGCTGGCCGCCGCCGGTGGCAATGACGAGATCCACGCGGTCGGCGCGGCCGACGGGCTCGCGCAGCGGCCCCGCCGGCAGGCAGCGGCCATTGCCGTGGCCGCGCTCGCCGTCCACCACCAGGATCTCGCACTGACGGCGCAGCCGATAGTGTTGCAGGCCATCGTCCGTGATCACGGCGTTGCAGCCGCGCCCGTGCACCAGCGCGCGGGCCGCGGCCACCCGGTCGCGCCCGACGGCAACCGGTGCGGCGCCGTCCGCGGCGAGCAGCACCGGCTCGTCGCCATAGGCCGCCGGATCGGCATCCACGGGCACCACGCGGACATCCGAGGCGACGTTATCGGCCGCCGCGTAGCCGCGGCTCGCGATGCCCGGCCGCAGGCCCAAGTCCGCGAGATGCCCGGCCAGCCAGCGCACCAGCGGCGTCTTGCCGGTGCCGCCGACGCTCAGGTTGCCGACGACGAGCACCGGCGCGCCGGCGTCGAAGCTCGCGAGCCAGCCACGCCTGTAGGCGGCGGCCCGCGCCGCCGCCACGCCGCAGTAGAGCCAGCCCAGGGGTGCCAGGACCGCCGCCAGCGCACGGGCCGCCGGCGCGGAGCCGTACCAGAGGTCCGTTGGCGTCATGCGCCCGGCACCGCCCGCAGCGGCGCCCGTGGACTCCGGACCGGACCCAAAGCTGAACCCAGTGCTGGCCCCAATGGCGGGCTCGATGTTGGCCTCGGGGGCGGGCTCAATCCGCGAGGGCCTCCGCGGCGGCCGGCGCGGGCACGTGCAGCTGCGCACGTTGCAGGCGGGCGTAGTAGCCGCCGGCGGCCAGCAGTTCCCGGTGGCTGCCTTGCTCCACGATGCGCCCCTGCTCCAGCACCACCACCCGATCCACGTGCTCGATGGTGGACAGCCGATGCGCGATCACCAGTGTCGTGCGGTGGGCCATCAGCGCCGCCAGCGCCTGCTGGATGTGGCGCTCGGCCTCGGTGTCGAGCGCCGAGGTGGCCTCGTCCAGGATCAGGATGGGGGCGTCCTTGAGCATGGCGCGGGCAATGGCGAGCCGCTGTCGCTGGCCGCCCGAAAGCAATATGCCGCGGTCGCCCACCAGGGTGTCGAAGCCCTGCGGCAGGGCGCGGATGAACTCCAGCGCGTGCGCGGCCTCGGCAACGCGCTTGATCTCGGCCCTTGACGCCCCCGCCGCCGCACCGTAGGCGATGTTGTCCGCCACGCTGGCGTTGAACAGTACGATGTCCTGGGTGACCAGCGAGATCTGCGCGCGCAGGCTCGCCAGGGTCACGGCGCGGTGGTCGATGCCGTCAACCAGAATCTGCCCCGCGCTCGGGTCGTAGAAGCGCGGAATCAGGCTCACCAGCGTGGTCTTGCCACTGCCGGAGCGCCCCACCAGCGCCACGCTCTCGCCGGCGGCGATGGAGAGGCTCAGCCCGTGCAGCACCGGCCCCTTGCCGGCATCGTAGACATGGGTCACGTCGCGGAAGGCGATCTCGCCGCGCACCCGCTCCAGCACCTGCCTGCCGGTATCCTGCTCGACCTCGCTGTCGAGCAACTCGAACAGGCTGTCGGCGGCGACGATGCCGCGCTGGAGCTGCGAGTTCACGGCCGTGAGCCGCTTCACCGGCGGCAGCATCAGGCCCATGGCCACCACGAACGACATGAAGGTGCCGACGGTGATGTCCTCGCGCAGCCCCTGCAGCGTGGACAGGTACACGATGATGCCGATGGCCACGGCGGAGAGGAGCTGCACCACCGGGACGCTGATGGACTCCACCGCGATCACCTTCATTTGCAGCGACCGCGTCTTCTCGTTGATGGCCGAGAAGGTCGCGGACTCCGCCCGCTCGCCGCCGAAGGCCTTCACCACGCGGTGCCCGTCGATCACCTCCTGCGCCACGTGGGTCAGGGAGCCGATACGGTCCTGGATGCGCGCCCCGTAGCGGCGGAAGCGCCGCGTGGCGTACTTGACGGAGAATGCCATCACCGGCCCGATGAGCAGGAAGATGGCCGACAGCGCCGCGTCCAGGTAGAGCATGTAGGCCAGCAGCGCCACGGCCGTAAAGCCGTCGCGCACCACGGTGGTGATGGCGGAGGTGGCGGCGTTGGCGACGTTCTCGACGTTGTAGGTGAGCTTGGCCAGCAACTGACCCGTGCCGTTGGCGTCGTAGTAGCGCGTCGGCGCACGCAGCAGGTGGTCGAACATCGCCTGGCGCAGGTCCGCCACCACGCGCCGGCCAACCCAGTTGAGGCAGTAGTTGTTCACGAAGCCGGCGACGCCGCGCACGACGAACACCGCCACCAGCGCGATGGGCATCAGCCGCACGATCTTCGGGTCGCGCTCGACGAAGCTGCCGTCCAAGAGCGGCTTGATCATGGCCGCGAACACGGGCTCGGTGGCCGCGAACACCAGCATGCCGGCGATGGACAGCGTGAAGATGCGCCAGTACGGCCGCACATAGCCGAGCAGGCGTGCGTAGACCGAGCGCCCGGCGCCGCTGCCCGCGGCCAGCGACATTGGCTCGCTCATTGGGTCCCTTCGCTGTGACTGGCGGCGAAGGCGACGTGGCTGATGCCCAACTGGCCCAGGGCGTCCAGCGCCGTCATCACCGCCTGGTGGGGAGTCTTCGCGTCCGCCTTGATGAGCACCGGCAGGTCGCGCTTGTCGCCTTTTACCACCTCGGCCAGCGCCCGGCGCAGGGTGCCGGCATCGGTACCGAGCACCTGCTGGCCGTCCACGTAGTAGCGTCCGGCGACGTCCACCACCAGTTCGACGAGCTGCGTCTCGCCCGCCTTGGCAGGCTCGCCGTGCGCCCGTGGAAGCTCCAACCGCAGCCTGGCGTCGTCGTTGAAGGTGGTGGACACCATGAAGAAGATAAGCAGCAGAAAGACGACGTCGATGAGCGGCGTCAGGTTGATGTCCGGCTCGTCGCGCCGGCTGGGGCGGAGGTTCATCGCGATTCGGCCTCGCCCGCCTCGCGCTCGCCCTGCATCACCTCGATGAGCCGCAGCGCCTGCTCCTCCATGGCGATGACGATCTTGTCCACCCGGTTATTGAAGTAGCGGTGGAACATCAGCGCCGGAATGGCCACCGACAGGCCCGCCGCCGTGGTGATCAGCGCCTGCGAAATGCCGCCCGCGAGCACGCCAGGGTTGCCGACGCCAGCCTCCATGATGACGCCGAAAACCTTGATCATGCCGAGCACGGTGCCGAGCAGACCCAGCAGCGGCGTCACCGCGGCGATGGTGCCGAGGGTGTTGAGATAGCGCTCCAGGTCCGCCACCACCTGGCGGCCGGTGTCCTGGATGGCCTCCTTCATGACCTCGCGGGAGTGAAACCGGTTCACCAGCCCGGCCGCCAACATGCGCCCGAGGGCGGAGCCCTCGCGGATCTCGGCGATGCGATCGTCGTTGAGCAGATGCCTGCGGTGCATCTGCCAGATGCGCGTCACCAGGTCGTCCGGCATGATCACGGCCCGGCGCAGGGCCCAAAAACGCTCGATGACGATGGCCATCGCGGCGATGGAACAGAGCAGAATCGGCCCCATGAGCCAACCGCCCGCCCGCAACAACTCGAACACCTGATCAATTACTCCCGCAGCATCGGACCGGCGCTTTGTCCGGTTCCAAATCGCGGAATCATAACAGTTCAGGCGCCACGTCACCGCCGCCAGGCCGTTGTCGTCATTGGACGCCTCACGGCCGACACCTCACGGCAGGTGCCGCCAGAGTCGCGGCGCCGCAGCGCGCTCGCGCCTGGGCGCCAAGGCGCCCTGCACCCGCGGCAGCGTCAGGCGAACCGCGCCGTCCGTGGCCGTGTTGGCGGTGGCGCTGCCGATGTCCCGCGCCCGCGCAACCACCGGGGCGTTGGGAAAGCCGAACCGATTCCCAAAACCCGCGGAGAACCAGATCCAGTCCGGCGCCACGGCGCGCAGCAAGGTCCAGGTGCTGGAGCTGTCGCTGCCGTGATGCGGCGCAACCAGCACGTCGGCACGCAATTTGTCGCCGTAGCGGGCCACCAGGCCGGTCTCGGCGCCCGCCTCGATGTCGCCGGTGAGCAGCACGCTGCCACCTGGCGTGGAGACGCGCAAGACGCAGGAGGCGTCGTTGCCGGTCTCGGCGGTGTCATCCGGATGCAGCACCGCGAACCGGACGCCGTCCCAGCGCCAGGCGTCGCCGGCGCGACAAGGCTCGGCCCCGACGGCGTCGATCTCATCCGGCTCGCCGCTGATGATGCGCCGCACCGGCAGGTGGTCCATGAGCCCCCGCAGACCGCCGGCGTGGTCCTGATCAGCGTGCGAGGCCACGGCGAGGTCCACCGCCGCCACACCTTGATAGCGCAGGTAGGGCGCCACCACCGCCGCACCGGTGTTGAAGCCGCTCGGCCAGCGCGGCCCCATGTCGTACACGAGCGTGTGCCCCGCGGTGCGCACCACCACGGCGAGCCCCTGCCCCACGTCCAGCATGGTCACGGTCGCCTCACCGTCGCGCGGCGCCGGCGGGCGTGCCGTCGCCAGCGGCAACAGCAGCACCAGGCCGAGCCAGCGCCCCGGAATACCACGCGGCGCCAGCAGCAGCAGCGCGCCGGCGCCCGCCGCCAGCCAGACCCAGGTGGACCGGCCACCCAGCGCGACCCCGGCCGGGTCCCAGGCTGCGATCTGCTGCAGCGCGGCAAAGCCCAGATTCAACAGCGCCGCGACAGGCCACAGCGCCCCGCTCCAGTCGCCCGCCAGCGCGACACCGGCCGAGAGCAGCACCAGGGGCAGCAGCAGCCCGAACAACGGCACCAGTAACAGGTTGACCGCCGGCGCCACCAGCGACGCGCGGCCGAAGAACAGCAGCAGCAGCGGCAGCAGACCGATGGCGACCGCCCACTGCGCCCGCCCCCAGCGGACCAGTGCAAACGGCGGCGCCAGGCGCAGCCCCAGCGCATAGAGCAGCATGGCCACGGCGCCAAAGGACAGCCAGAAGCCATAAGACAGCACACTGGACGGGTCGAGCAGCAGCACCACCAGCAGCGCCAGACTCAGGCCCGAGAGGGGGCGCAGCGTGCGCCCCAGCATGGTGGCGAGCAGCAACACCGCGAGCATCGCCAGCGCCCGCCGGGTGGAGATGGAGAAGCCGGCGAGCCCCGCGTAGGCCGTCGCGGCCGCCAACGCGGCAACGGCCGCCGCACGTGGCGCCGCGACACGCCGCGCGAGCCCCGGGAGCCAGGCCCAGGCGCGGCGCACAAGCAGCAACACCACGCCGGCCACCAGCCCAACGTGCAGGCCGGAGATGGCGATGAGATGGCTGGCGCCGGTGCGCGCCAGCACATCCCATGCGTCCGGCGTCAGCCCGCCGCGATCACCCAGCACCAGAGCCGGCACCAATGCCGCCGCCGGCCCCGCCGGCAGCAGCGCGTGGAGTCGATCACGCAGTTGCTGCCGCCAGCGATCGAGCCAATGGGTGCCGGGGTCCGCATCCAGCAATTTGGCGTCCGCGGCGTCCGTCACATGGCCGGTGGCGGCGATGCCGCGCTGGAACAGCCACCGCTCGTAGTCGAAACCACCTGGGTTGACGAAGCCATGCGGCGGCTTGAGGCGCACATGCAGGCGCCAACGCTCGCCGACGCGCAGGACCGGCGCATTGCGGTACCAGGACAGCCGGACCAGGCCATGAAAGCCACGCGGCCCACCGTCGGCACGCAGCGCGTCGACTTGGAACAGAAAGCGATGCGCGTATCCCCGCGCCTCCGGCAGTGACGCGATGCGCCCCTCGGCCACCAGGGTGCGATTGATGAGGTTCTCCGGGAAGGGCCGGCACAACACACGGCAGGCATCGGCATCGGCCCAGAGTGCGCCGCATGCCGCGACACACAGACCCAGCGCGGCCGGCAACAGGGCCCGCCACCGGCGCCTGGGCCACAGCCATGCCAGCAGCACCAGTGCCAAGGCGCCCAGCACGACCGCCAACAGCGACCAGACGCTCGGCAACCGCGGCAGGGCGAAAAAGCCGCCGACTCCGGCGGTGAAGGCGATGGCGGCCGGCGCCGGAGACCAGCGCGGGGAATGGGGCTCGCCTCGGCGATCCATGGGTTCGACGACGGACGAATCAGCGCCTACACGCCGACGCTGCATGACGCCTGCCCGGCAACGGCGGACGCGCGGTGCAGGCATGGAGCCGGCCGCGCGCTTGCCCACACCGCGCGGCATTCGCGGCAGCCAAGCCTGGCGTATACTCGATCACGCTCCGCCCACTGAGAGTCCCGGCCCGACAACGTGAGACGCTGGCTCAAGGGCATCCTGCCCGACCCACATGTGATCCTGCAGAGCCGCTGGATTCGCGTCTTCGGGACCCTGTTGCAGGACCCGAACCTCTGGCACCTGAACCGCCGCTCCGCATCGGGCGGCGTCGCCGTCGGCCTGTTCATGATGTACATGCCACCGTTCGGCCAGGTGTTCATGGCCACGGCGGCGGCCATCAAGCTGCGCGTCAATCTGCCCATCGCGGCGTCGCTGGTGTGGCTCACCAACCCGGTGACCATACCGCCCATGTACTATGGCGCGTATGCGGTGGGCGCCTGGCTGATGGGCCAGCACATTCGCACCTTCGAACCGCAGTTCTGGTTCGATTGGCACAACTGGCTCGGCGTGCTGGGGCCCATGCTGCTCGGCTGCTTCATCTTTGCCAGCCTGGCGGCCACCATCGGCTATTTCACCGTGCAGTGGCTGTGGCGCCGGAGCCTGTTGCGGGAGATCGAGCGCCGACGGCGCCGCTATGCCGCCGCTCGCGTCAACACGCCGTCATCCAACCGCCAGATCTGATCCGTCCGCGCCGCGAGGTCGGGGTCGTGGGTGACGATGACGAAGCTGGTGCCCTGCTCGGCGTTCAGCTCCAGCATCAGCTCGTAGACACCGCCCGCGGTGTGCCGGTCGAGATTGCCGGTGGGCTCGTCCGCCAGCACGCAGTCCGGCCGCATCACCAGGGCGCGGGCGATGGCCGCCCGCTGACGCTCGCCGCCGGATAGCTCCGAGGGCTTGTGCGTGAGCCGATGATCCAGACCCACCCGCGCCAGCAGCGCTGTGGCCCGCTCGCGCGCCTCGGCCGGACTGGCGTCGCCGATGAGGAGCGGCATGGCGACGTTCTCCAGCGCCGTGAACTCCGGCAGCAAGTGATGGAACTGGTAGACGAAGCCGAGCCGGCGGTTGCGCAGCAATCCGCGGGCACGCTCGGACAGACGCATGGGGTCTTGCCCGCCCCAGAGCACCTGGCCGGCCGTGGACCGCTCCAGGCCACCCAGGCAGTGCAGCAGCGTGCTCTTGCCGGAGCCTGAGGCGCCGACGATGGCGATACGCTCGCCGCGACGCACCGCGAGGTCCACGGCGCGCAGCACTTCCACCTGCTGCGGCCCCTGGCGAAAGATCTTGCCCAAGCCGCGGGCCTCCAACACCGGTGCCTGCTCGCCATCCGCCGTCTCACCCATCGGCGCACCGGCCACGCTTGGGCGCTGCCCGCCCGGCCCGAGGTCATTCATAGCGCAGCGCCTCCGCCGGATCGGTGCGCGACGCCCGCCACGCCGGATACAGCGTTGCCAGCACTGACATCACGAAGGCGCCGCCACCGATGTGCACCACGTCGCTCAGACGCACCTCCGACGGCAATTCGCTGATGTAGTAGATGGTGGGGTCCAGGAAGTGCACACCGAAAAGGCGCTCGATGGCGCCGACGATGGGCTCGACGTTCCAGCCCAGCAGCACGCCACCGATGACGCCGAGCACCGTACCGGCGACGCCGATGGCGGTGCCCTGCACCATGAAAATGGACATGATCCGCCCCGGCGAGGCACCCAGGGTGCGCAGCACGGCGATGTCGGCACGCTTGTCCGTCACCACCATCACCAGCGTCGAGACGATGTTGAACGCCGCCACCGCGACGATCAGGAACAGGATAATGGTCATCATGCGCTTTTCGGTGCGCAGCGCCGCGAAGAAGTTGCGGTGCACCTGCGTCCAGTCCGTGACGCGGTAGCCCATCACGGCCGCGGGGCCGTCCGCCGGGGCGTCGGCATTCAGCGCATAGGCGATCTCGCGCGACACCAAGGGCGCGTCGAACATGTCCTTGAGCTTGAGCCGCACCCCTTCGGCGGCGTCGCCGAGACGCATCAGCAAGGCCGCGTCGGCCATGGACATGAAGCCGGCGCCGCGGTCGTAGTCGGACATGCCGACCTCGAACAGCCCGACCACATTGAAGGCCTTGAGCCGCGGCATGACGCCGACCGGCGTCGCGTTCAGCTGCGGTGTCACCACGGTCACCTTGTCGCCCACACCGACGCCTAGCAAGGCGGCCAGCTCGGTGCCGAGGACGATATTGAAGCTGCCGGGGGTCAGGTCATCGACGCTGCCCACCACCATGTCGGCGCGCAGGTCCGACACCGCGTCCTCGCGGTCCGGCACGATGCCGCGCAACAGCGCCGCCTGGGTCCGCCCCGCGTTCATCAGCATCGACTCCAGTTCCACGAAGGGGGCCGCGCCCTCCACCTGCGGATAGCGCTGCGCCTCCTCCACCAGGGTCTGCCAATCGCGGATGCCGCCCTCGGGCAGACTGATGGTGGCGTGGGCGGCCATGCCCAGGATGCGGTCCTGGATCTCCTTGTGGAAGCCGTTCATCACCGACAGCACGACGATGAGCGCGACGATGCCGAGGGTGATGCCCAGCATCGAGACCAGCGAGATGAACGAAATGAAGTGGTTGCGTCGCTTCGCCCGCGTGTAGCGGAGACCGACGAACAACGGCAGGGGTCGGAACATGGGCGGCGATTAGAGCATGTTCCGAGCGCACGGAACAGTGACGGCGCGGCGGCTGCGCCTGAATGACCCGCCATGAGAGCGCTAAGCGTGTTGCGCCACGCCGGGCACCCATCCAGCCGCGAGCGTCCACCGCGCGGGTGCGGCTGAAGGAAACCGGGATGCACCGAGACCGCCTCCGCACGAGCGGTGGCGGTCCTGTTCGCGGGCACCCTGGCCGTACAGCCGGCCAGGTCGCCCGATCAGTGCCCAAGGCCCGGCGGCGTTACTGGCTGGATTCACTCGCCGGCGCCGCCGGCGCGGGAGGCGCTCCGTAGCGGGGATACATTGGCATCGGCGGCATGCCAGGTTGCATCGCCGGCGCGCGGTTACCGTAGTACTGCTGCCACCGCTTCTGCGCCTCTTCCATGGCCTGCCGGCGCATGGCCTCGTACTGTTTCATCAGCTCAGCCCGCTGCGACTGGGCGTCCTGGGCCGAGGGCGCCGGGGGACGGCTCAGCATCGCCGGCGGCTGGGGACGTGCGGGTGCCGCGCCCGCAGCTGCTGGCTGCGCGGGCGCCGGCGTTGGCACCGCAGACGGCGCGCTCGTCGTCTGCTGCCGGACCGGCGCTTGGGCCGGCGCTTGTGCCGGTGCTTGGGCGGGGGCCTGAGCTTCGGCCGGCGCTGGTTGAGCTTGGGCCGGGGCCGGAGTCGGGGCCGCGGACTCAGCGGCTGCCTGCGCAGGCTTGGCAGGCTCCTCGGGCTGCGAAGGCTCCTTGCGCATCACGGCCTGCGCGAACGCTTGGGCCTCGGCCTTGCTCACCTTGTCCTCGCGGCCGGCGGGCTGCGCTGCCGGTGCTGCGGCAGGCTCTGCCGACTCGGATGCCTGCGCAGAGTCAGCGTCGGCCGCAGCCTCCGTCGCGGGAGCGCTGCCCTCTTCGGTGGCGGGCGCCTTGCTGGCAGCGACGGGGGCGGTTACTGCCTGCTCGCTGCGCTGCACGGCACCGAGATACAGGTAACCGAACAGCAGCACAAGGCTCCAGAGCAAGACCTTGGGCAGAAATTTAAGCCGGCTGTTGGAAGCTTGATCACCGGAATCGGCCATGGTGTTCACCTCGTTCTGCGAAATTCAAGACGCGCATAATAACCCTTGTCGAAGCATGGCGCCCGTACGACTCGGCGAACGAGCACGTGCGGGGCATCAAGCGGCGGCCACGAACGCCAGCAGGAGTCGGCGGACGCTGTCCTGGCAGCGCACCAGATTGGCGCGGATCTCGCCCATGCCCACCTCACCTTCGCGCTTGCCGGCAGCCCAGTTGACGACGAAGGCGAGCAGCGCGTAGTCGAGCGCGCGCTCGCGGGCCAGCACCGCCTCCGGCATCGCGGTCATGCCGACGAGGTCGCAGCCGTCGCGCTCGAGCCGGCGGATCTCGCCCGCCGTCTCCAGCCGCGGTCCCTGGGTGACGGCATAGGTGCCCCCGTCGCGCGGATCAAGGCCAAGCCCCTGAGCCGACGCGAGCAGCCGCTCCCGCAGTACCTGCGCGAAGGGCGCGGAAAAGTCCACATGCACCACGTCCCCACCGGCGCCGTCGAAGTAGGTGGACGGACGGCCCCAGGTGTAGTCGATGAGTTGGTCTGGCACGCACAGCCGCAGCGGCCCGCAATCGTCTGCAATGCCGCCGACGGCGCCGAGCGCGACGATCTGCGTGACGCCGCTGTCGCAGAGCGCCTGAATATTGGCACGGTAATTGATTGCATGAGGCGGAATGCCGTGGTCCGCGCCGTGCCGTGGCAGAAAGCGGAATTCCTGCCCGTCGTGTCTTAGCGTCAGAAGCTCCGCCGACGGCGCGCCATAGGGCGTTTCGACCCGCTGACGGTCGACGATTTCCGTCTCCGGCAGGGCCGTGAAGCCGGAACCCCCGATGATGCCGAGAAGGCCCATGAAACATGCTCCTTGATCGGCCCGGGGCAGCGCCACCATGGCGCCCCCGCGGCGCGGCGGCGATGAACGCCGGGGAGTCTACGCGCCGCGCACTGTGCCGGCAAACGCCAGGGAAGGTGCGCGGGGAAGGTGCGCGGGTGCGGGGGTCGGTAACGAAGGCCGGTGCTGCATGGCACCGGCTTCGGGCGAAGGACTATGGCGGCACGACGCCGCCCGCGGCGATGCACTCGGGCTGGCGGGGCTCGGGCTCGCTGGTGATGCGGCGCGCGGCCAGGTGCCGGAACAGGTGCATGTCAGGTGCCCGGTTAGGCCCCTGATCTGGCGCGTTGCGCCGCGTAGCCCGAGAACATCCCGATCTCCACGAGCTTGGGGAACAGCACCTGTTCTTCACGATCGATGCGGTAGCTCAGCATGTCGAAGATCTCGCGCGACTCCTCCAGAAACTCCTCCGTAAAGTTGAAGTCGCAGTCCTTCAGCCATTTCTTGTAGTACTCGTCGAAGGTGCGTCGCAGCGGCTTCTCGCCGCTGATGAACCCCCAGGCGATGGATTTGACCTTCGGGTCCTCATGGATCAACAGGTTCGGGTAGAGCTGCCGGTCCTCTTCGGCAAGGTGGGCCTTCACCTTCTTGGCGAGGTCGCACATGAGCTCGTAGGCGGTCTTGGCGTTCGGCCGGATTTTTAGATGCTCGGCGGTCATGATCGAGCGCAGGTCGTCGATCATCTGGCGCAGTTCGGCGTGGCTATTGCGATAGCCATCGAGTGATTGCATGACCCATCCTCCTCGTTTGTTTGCGGGAGCCGCCGGCTGAATCGCGGCGTTGCGGCGCAGGCACGGGCAAGGCGGCTCCGGGTCCCGCGCCGACCCCCACCCGTCGGTAGGATTTCGCGCAGGCCACGTTACTTTATCCGGTTTAACCCATAGCCGCAGTAATGTCAATAAGGCACTAATTATATTAGCGTTTCACAGAACTGGCAGAGCTCGCGCAGGATTCCGATCGCGGCTCTCGAGCGTACTGCCGACGGGGTCAGGTATCCTCGTCCGCGGCGGCGTAGATGCCGCGCAGATTGCGGAAATAGCGCTTGTAGTCGAGCCCGTAACCCATGACGTAGCGGTCAGGGATGGTCAGGCCGACCACATCGGGCCGGTAATCGGTCTGCGCCGCTCCCTCCTTCAGCGCCAGCACCGCGGCGGTGACGCTGGCGGCGCCATCCTCGCGGCAGGCCGCGACGATGGCCTCCATGGTGTGTCCCTGGTCGAAGATGTCGTCCACCACCAGCACGTGCTCGCCGCGCATGGCCTCCGCCGGGCGGTGCTGCCAGTGCAGGTCGGCACCGCTGAGCGCGCCGCGGTAGCGGGTGGCGTGCACGTAATCCAGCCGCAGCGGGAAATCCAGGCGCGGTAGCAACAGCCCGGTGACGACGATGCCGCCGGTCACCACGGACAACACCAGCGGGTCCTTGTCGCCGAGTCTCGCCCTGATACCGGCCGCCATGCCATCCAGGGCGGCATCGACCGCGGCCCGATCCGCCAGGCACTCGGCGCGCGACAGCACGGCGGCGTAATGATCCGCGGGCATCTTGTCCATGGTTGTGGTCCCCCGGGGTTGGAAGGGTTGGAACTGTCATGGAAGCGGGGCCGGCCGCGCGCGCGGGCGGCAAAGGCAGGCTCAACGGGCGGCAGTACGCACATCCAGGCGGTCGCGCAAGCGGTCTCCCAGCAGGTTTACCGCCAACACCACCAGCATGAGCGCGGCACCGGGTGCGGCCACCAGGTGCGGGGCCGTCAGCATCTGCGAGACGCCGTCGCGGATCATGGTGCCCCAGGACGCCGCCGGCGGCTGTACGCCGAGCCCGAGGAAGGATAAACCAGCCTCCGCGACCACCGCACCGGCGACGCCGAAGGTGGCCTCGACGATCAGGGGGGCGGCGGCCAGCGGCAACAAGTGGCGCAGCAGAATCCGCACTGGCCCCGCGCCGAGGGCACGGGCGGCGAGCACGTGATCGCGGCCGCGCAGCGAGAGCACCTGCGCCCGCAGCAGCCGCGCATAGCCCACCCAGCTCACCACCGCCAGCGCGATGACGACGTTGCCGAGGCCGGGGCCGAGGATGCCCGCCAGCGCAATGGCCAACAGGATGCCCGGAAAGGCCAGAAAGACGTCGATGATCCTGACAATCACCAGATCCACCCAGCCGCCCGCGAAGCCGGCAATGCCGCCGAGCAACGCCCCGATGGCCGCGGACACCAGCACCACGCCGAAGCCTACCGCCAGCGACGTCCCCGCGCCGGCTGCCAGCCGCGCCAGCACCGGGCGGCCCAGGTCGTCCGCGCCGAGCGGCAACGTGGCGGAGGGCGGCGCCAGGATGCGCGGCAGGTCCACCTGGTTCGCGCGCCCGGCCAGCAGCGGCCCCAGCAGCGCCATGCCGAGCCACGCGGCCAGCACCAGCCACGGGAAGAGTCTCGCCAGCCGGCGCGGCGTCACTGCCCCGCCGGCCTCAGCGGGCGCCGATGCGTGGATCGATCCACACATAGGCCAGGTCCGTCAGGGCGTTCACCAGCACGTAGCACAGGCTGATCAAGAGCACGCAGCCCTGCACCACGGGGAAGTCACGCGCCTTGATGGCGTCCACCAGCAGGCTGCCGATGCCGGGCCACGCGAACACCGTCTCGGTAATGACGGCGCCCGCCAGCAGACCGCCGAGTTGGAGGCCGATGACGGTGAGCACCGGCAGCCACGCGTTGCGCAGGGCATGGCGCCAGAGCACCGCGGCCTCGCCGAGCCCCTTGGCGCGGGCGGTGCGGATATAGTCCTCGCCGAGCACCTCCAGCATGCTTGCACGCACCATGCGCGCCAGGATTGCCGCCAGCGCCGTGCCCAGGGTGATGGCGGGCAGGACGATGGACGCGGGCGCCTCATCGCCGCTGACCGGCGTCCAGCCGAGCCAGAGCGAGAACACCAGGATCAGCAGCGGCCCAAGCCAGAAATTGGGTATCGAGATGCCCGCCAGCGACAAGGTCATGGCCGCGGAGTCCAGCGCGGTCCCGCGAAAGCGCGCCGCCAGCATGCCGAGCGGAAGCGCGACCACCAGCGCGATGCCGAGCCCGGCCAGCGCCAGCCTGAGCGTCGCCGGCAGCCGCTCGGCGAGGATCGCCGCCACCGGCCGCTGGTCCAGGAAGGACTGCCCCAGGTTCAGGTGCAGCAAGCCGGTGATGTAGCGCCGGTATTGCTCCCATAGCGGCAGGTCGAGTCCGAGCGCCGCGCGCAACGCCAACCGGTCGGATGCCTGCGCCCGCTCGCCCAGCATCGCCTCCACTGGATCGCCGGGTACCAAGTGGATCAGCAGGAACACCAGAGTACAGACGCCCACCACCACCACCAGCGCGGCGCCCAGTCGGGTCAGGATCGCGGCAGGCACGTTGTTCAGCAGATGTCCACGCGGGTGCCCGCGGACACGGCGTCGAACAGTTCCAGCAGGTCCGCGTCCCGCATGCGGATGCAGCCGTGGGAGCGTGGCATGCCCATGGGCTCGGTGGGCGCACAGCCGTGGATGTAGATGAACCGGCGCAGGCTGTCCACGGCACCACCGCGGTTGCGGCCGCGCTCGGTGCCGGTGAGCCAGAGGATGCGGGTGAGTATCCAGTCCCGCCCCGGGTGTTCCGCCGCAAGCGCGGGGCTGTAGATCTCGCCGGTCCAGCGCCGCCCACGGAACACCGCACCCGCCGGGCAGCCCGCACCGATCTTGAGCCGGATGCGATGGCGTCCACGCGGTGTACAGCCGCTGCCCAGCAGCTCGCCGGCGCCATTGGCGGCGGTGGAAATCATGTAAGTGCGCTCGCTGTCGCCATCGCGCAGGGTCAGCGTCTGGCGCGCCAGATCGATGTGGATGTCGGAGCGGGCGTTTTGCGGCATGGCCTCGGCAGGGTAGTACGGCCGGATCGGCGCACGGGCAGCCGGCCGGGCCTCCTCAGGAGGATCCGCGACACTTGTTGCATACGCCGTAGATGATCAGCGAATGATCCTCGATCTCGAAGCCGTGCTCCGCGGCGATGGCGCGTTGGCGCTCTTCGATGACCTCGGACAGGAACTCCACGACGCTGCCGCACTTGACGCAGACCAGGTGATCGTGATGGCCGCCGCGGTTCAGCTCGAACACCGACTGACCGCCCTCGAAGTGATGCCGACAGACGAGCCCGGCGCTTTCGAACTGCGTCAGCACGCGATAGATGGTCGCAAGCCCGATCTCCTCGCCGGCGGCGAGGAGCTCCTTGTAGACGTCCTCCGCGCTCAGATGCCTGAGCGTGCTGGTTTCCAGCACGCTCAGAATCTTGACCCGCGGTAGCGTAACCTTGAGGCCGGCCTGCTTGATCTGTTGATTTTCCATCATTGCGTCATGTCCCCGCAGCGCCCGCGGGCAAGTGAAGTGTCCGCACAGCCTGCGATAGACTTGTCGGGCTCAACCTGCTGTCCACAACGACATGTTCAAAACGAGCGGCGCACACCGTTCACTGACCAACGCCTCCCCCACTGCCCTGTCGAGCCGACTCGGCAGCAGTCACGAAGTCTTGGGACCAATGCGAAAGATTGTCATTCTCCTAATCAGCCTCGCTATTGCCGCACAAATCGGATGCGCGCGCAACACGAAGAACGACGTGTACCGGGAGCCGGCCCTGGCCGATCTCCCCTTCGTGTACAAGATGCCCGTTCAGCAAGGCAACATCGTCAGCAAGGACATGCTGGATCAGCTGCGGCTCGGCATGACCAAGGACCAGGTCCGCTACGTGCTCGGCACGCCGATGCTCATGGACATGTTCCACACCGACCGCTGGGACTACACCTACACCCTGCAGCGCGGGCGCGGCCCGATGGAGGAAAAACCACTGACGCTGTTCTTCGAAGACGATGCCCTGGTGCGCATCCAGGGCTTCGTGCCGCCGGACCGGCATGAGGGCATCCCCGGCGAGACCGAGCACGAGGTCGTCGTGAAGGTGCCCGACTGGGAGGAGAAGAAGGGGCTTTTCGGCCGGGCCCTGGACGCGGCAGGGGGCGGAAAGGACTAGCGCAGCAGGGCGCAAGTCCCGAGACCGTCTCAGAGGTCGATTGCGCCACGCTCCTCCACCCTACAGCCAACCGAGCAGCGACACGACGCGGCACGACGCCAAGTTGTCGGCAGAGCGAGAGCGGCCCTGGCCGGCCGCGCACTCAGTTGCGCGCTGCCGGCCGCGCCGCGCCGCGCTCAGGCGTCCGGCTTTTCTGACGCGGCGGCAGCGCGGGGCTTGTCGCCCGTATTGGCTGCTCGCACCTTGCGCGCCTGCTTCGGGTCGGCAATCAGCGGCGGATAGATCTCCACCCGATCACCATCGGCGAGGGTCGCCTCGAGCGTGGTGACCTTGCCGAACACGCCCACCTTGTTGACCGCGAGGTCGATGTCCGGGAAGCGTTGCAGCACGCCGGAGCGCTCGATGGCCTCGCGGATCGTGAGCCCCGGCTCGCCCTGCACCTGCAGCAGCGCCTGCTGCTTCTCGCGGGCGTAGGCCACCTCCACGCGAATCTTGCTTTCGTCAGTCACCATACACCTCGTCCGCTCGCTTGCAGAACGCATCCACGAGCGAGTTTGCAATCTGTCCGAACACGCCACCGAAGGCCTTGTCGATGAGCCTGCCGGAAAACTCGAAGTCCAGTTCCAACTCCACCTTGCAGGCATCCTCACGCAGCGCCTTGAAGGTCCAGGCCCCTGTCAGCTTGCGAAAGGGACCGTCCATGAGATCGATCTGCATCCGATGCGGCGGGTCGATGCGGTTACAGGTGGAGAACTTCTGCCGCACACCCAACCGGGCCACCTCGATGCGTCCGCAGATCTGCTCGTCGGTGGACGAGAGCAGTTCCGTGGACTGACACCAGGGTAGAAACTCCGGATATTGCTTGACATCGGCGACGAGCCCGAACATCTGCTCCGCCGAATGCCGCACCAATGCGCTCTTCTTGATAACCGGCACGTCAGATCAACCCGATCGCATTTAGGAAAACGATAATGACGCACGCCGGCGCCACGAACCGCACGAGCAGCAGCCAGAGACGGTACACGAAGGAGCGCTCCGTGAACCCCAACTCGTCCGCGCTCGAGGCGCGCCGCATAATCCACCCGGCGAAGATGGCGATCAAGACACCACCTAAGGGCAACAGGACATTGGCCGTCAGATAGTCGAACAGATCGAGGAAGCCCTTGCCGAACACCTTGACGTCGGACCAGACATTGAGCGACAGGAGGCAAGCAATCCCCAGCAGCCACACCAGACTGCCGCCCAGGGCCGCGGCGCGCGGACGGCTGAAGCCGCGATTCTCCACTAGCCAGGCGGTGATGGGCTCCAACAACGAAATTGCCGAGGTCCATGCCGCAAATACCAGCAGAATGAAGAACACGGCGCCGAACAACGCACCGCCGGGCATCTGACCGAAGGCAATGGGCAGGGTCTGGAAGATCAGCCCGGGGCCGCTGCCCGGCTCGAGGCCGTTGGCGAGCACGATAGGGAAGATCGCCAGTCCGGCCAGGAGCGCCACCAGCGTGTCCATGCCGGCGATGATAATGACGTTCTGCGCGATGGATGCACGGCTGTTGAGATAGGAACCGTAGATCATGATGGCGCCCATGCCGAGGCTGAGGCTGAAGAACGCCTGGCCCATCGCGCTCAGCAACGCCTCGCCGAAGCGCGAGCCGAGCTTGCCGAAATCCGGCGAAAACATGTACGCAAAGCCGCTACCGAAGTCGCCGGCCTCAGCGGCATAGAACACCATCACCACCAGCAGCAGGAACAGCGCCGGCATCAGCCAGCGCACCGCGCTCTCCAGTCCGCTCGCCACGCCGCGCGCCACCACCAGGGTGGTCATCACCATGAATATGGTGTGCCACGCGAGGAGCCGCTCCGGGTCCGACACCAGCCCCTCGAACATGGCCTGCGCCACGGCCGCGTCCGCGCCGGCGAACAGCCCACTACCCGCCCGGAACACGTAGGCCAGCGTCCAGCCGGCGATGACGCTGTAAAACGACAGGATGAGGAATCCCGCGACAATCCCCATCCAACCCAGCAGTTGCCATGCCGGGCTGCTGCCCTCCTCCCGCGCCAGGCTCTTCATGGTGTTGATGGGGCTCTGCCGGCCGCGCCGGCCGAGCATGATTTCCGCCATCATGATGGGGATGCCGATGCCCGCCACGCAGAGCAGGTAGACGAGCACGAAGGCGCCGCCGCCGTACTCGCCCGCGGTATACGGGAAGCGCCAGACGTTGCCAAGACCCACGGCGGAGCCCGTCGCGGCGAGGATGAACGCCAGCCGCGAGGACCACATGCCATGGATGGAGGTCGTCGATGACATCAAAAGCTCCTGTTGGGAATCTTTCGCCCGCGCCGCGTGCAAGCCTGCGCCAGCCGCATGGCGATGCGCCGCGGCGTGGATAAGGTCTGCCCGGGTTGGCGAGACTGGGGGCGGCGACTGGGAACGCGACTCGTGCAACAGCGCGCGAGCCCCGAGACCGCCTCTGGTCGTTGTCGTGATCTCAAGCGTGCGGATATTCGATAACGACTCCGATTACGACAACGACAACGAGGGAGCCCGGTCTCGGAACTTCCGTAGCGAGGCACTGGGATGCTTGTCTGGGATGCGTGACCGGGATGGGCGGCGTCAGGCGCCGATCTCGCTGCGTACCGTGTCGGCCAGTTGCTCGGCAAGCGCCTCCACCTGGCCGGCGTTCATGCCTTCCACCATCACTCGCACAACGGGCTCGGTGCCGGAGGGCCGCAGCAGCACGCGCCCGTGACCCGCAAGCTCGGCCTCGACCGCGGCGACCGCGCTCTGGATCGCCGGCAGCTTGGTGGGGTCCATGCGGCGCTCGAGGCGCACATTCACCAGCACCTGCGGATAGTGATCGACCTCGGTGGCGGCTTCGGTCAGCGTGCAGCCCCGCTCCGCCAGCGCCGCGAGCACCTGCAGCGCGGCAACGATACCATCGCCGGTGGAGGTGCGATCGCGGCATATGATGTGCCCGGAGGGCTCGCCGCCGAGGATACCGCCGGACTCCTTGAGTCGTTCCATGATGTAGCGGTCGCCCACCTGCGTGCGCTCGAAGGCGACGTCGATGCGGCGCAAGGCCAGTTCGAGACCCAGGTTGCTCATCAGTGTCCCCACCACCGGCCCGGCGAGGCAATTAGACCCGAGTCTCGACCTGGCAATGATATAGATCAACGCGTCGCCATCGACGATGGTCCCGGCCGCATCCGCCATCATCAGGCGGTCACCGTCGCCATCGAAGGCGATGCCGAGGTCCGCCCGCTCCTCCAACACCCGGCGCGCGAGAGCCTCTGGCTTGGTGGAGCCGACGTCACGGTTGATGTTGAGCCCGTCCGGCGCGGCGCCGATGGTGACGACCTGCGCACCGAGTTCCTCGAACACGTAGGGCGCGATGTTGTAGGTGGCACCGTGGGCGCAATCGAGCACGATCTTCATGCCACGCAACGACCGGTCCTGCGGGAAGGAGCCCTTGCAGAACTCGATGTAGCGGCCGGCCGCATCATCGACCCGCTTGATCCTGCCAAGCTCGGCAGCAGGCACCGTCGTAAGCGGGAGATCGATCTCGGCCTCGATGGCGAGCTCGACATCGTCCGGCAGCTTATCCCCCTCGCCGGAGAAGAACTTGATGCCGTTGTCGTCGTACGGATTGTGCGACGCGGTGATGACGATGCCGGCAGCGGCGCGGAAGGTGCGCGTCAGATAGGCGACGCCCGGCGTGGGCATCGGACCGAGCAGGCGAATGTCCATGCCCGCGGCCACCAGACCCGCCTCCAGCGCGGACTCGAACATGTAGCCGGAAATGCGGGTGTCCTTGCCGATGAGGACGGTGCTGTGCGCCGCGCCGCCAAGCACCTTGCCGGCAGCCCAACCGAGCTTGACGACGAAGTCCGGACTGATGGTCGGGTCGCCGACACGCCCGCGAATACCGTCGGTGCCGAAGTATTTTCGCTTCAATGGGAATCCCCCCAAGCGACGGAAACAGCGGCTGCCGCGCCCGACTCCACCGCCTCGACGGCGGCGACCACCTTGAGCGCGTCCACGGTTGCAGCGACATCGTGCACCCGCAGGATGCGCGCACCGCCGCGGGCGGCGATTACGGCAGCGGCCAGCCCGGCAGCCAGACGCTCATCCACAGGGCGGCCCGTCAGTGCGCCGAGCATGGACTTGCGCGACAAACCAACCAACAACGGCTGGCCGAGCGCCTTGAGCTCGGCCAGCCGCGCCAAAAGGCCGAGATTATGCGCCAAGCGCTTGCCAAAGCCAAAACCCGGATCGACCAACAGACGCTCGCGTGTAAGTCCTACGCCGACACAGGCCGCGATACGCTCGGCAAGGAAGCCGCGCACCTCGGCCACGACGTCTGCATAGGCCGGGTCCGTCTGCATGGTACGGGGATCGCCCTGCATGTGCATCAGACAAACCGGGAGGTCTAGCGCAGCGGCGGCGGCAAGGGCACCCGGCACCCGCAGCGCGCGGACGTCGTTAATAAGCGCCGCACCAGCGTCCGCGGCGGCGCGCATCACCTCGGGCTTCGACGTATCGACGGAGATCGGCACCGGCAGCCGCCGCGCCAGCACCTCGATCACGGGCACCACCCGCCCGAGTTCGTCGGCGACATCCACCGCTGCGGCACCGGGGCGCGTTGACTCGCCACCGACATCGATAATGTCGGCCCCGTCGGCCACCATCTGCTCCGCCCGACGCAGCGCCGCGTCGGGCGCAAAAAAATCACCCCCGTCCGAAAAGGAGTCGGGGGTGATATTGAGCACACCCATCACCAGGGGCGTGCCGAGGTCGAGCCGATGGTCGCCGCAGGCGAGTATGAGCCGGTTCGGCGGGGATTTCGGCGAAGATTCCGGCGCGGATTCGAGCGCGGAACGGGGCGCGGCGGCCGGTGCGGTCGCACCGGCCATCCGGGCCTCGGTCAATGCTCGCCGGCCGGCCCGCCGATGGGGCCGCCGGATGGCCGCCGGCCGGGCTGAGAACCGGCTTCGGGTCTGTTGGCCGGCGCCTCGGCGCTGCCACTCGGCGGCTGCGAGGCGTCGTCCGACCACTGCTTGGGCGGTCGCGGCTCGCGCCCTTCCATGATGTCGGTGATCTGTCGGGCGTCGATTGTCTCGTACTTGATCAACGCCTGCGCCATGGCATGGAGCTTGTCCATGTTCTCCACCAGGATGTTCTTGGCGCGGTCGTAGTTGCGGTCGATGACGCTGCGGATCTCCTTGTCGATCAGGTGCGAGGTCTCGTCGGAGACGTTCTTGTGCTGGGTCACCGAGTGACCGAGGAAGACCTCCTGCTCGTCCTCGCTGTAGGTGAGCGGCCCCAGCTTGTCCGACAGACCCCACTTGGTGACCATGTTCCGCGCCAGCTCGGTGGCGCGCTGGATGTCGTTCGAGGCACCCGTGGTCACCATGTCGGTGCCGAAGATGAGCTCTTCGGCCAGCCGGCCGCCGAACAGCGAGGAGATCTGGCTCTCCAGGCGCTGCTTGCTGTAGCTGAAGCGATCATCCTCCGGCAGGAACAGGGTCACGCCGAGCGCCCGCCCGCGCGGGATGATGCTGACCTTGTGCACCGGGTCGTGCTGCGGCACTGACCGGCCGACGATGGCGTGACCGGACTCGTGGTAGGCGGTCAGCTTCTTCTCCTCGTCGGACATCACCATGGAGCGCCGCTCGGTGCCCATCATGATCTTGTCCTTGGCCTTCTCCATGTCATCCATGTCCACCAGGCGCTTGTTGGCTCGCGCCGCGAACAGCGCCGCCTCGTTCACCAGGTTGGCCAGATCGGCACCGGAGAAGCCCGGCGTGCCGCGGGCGATGACCGACGGCACCACGTCGTCGGCGGTGGGCACCTTGCGCATGTGCACCTTGAGGATCTGCTCGCGGCCGCGCACGTCCGGCAGCGGCACCACCACCTGGCGGTCGAAGCGGCCCGGGCGCAGCAGCGCCGGGTCGAGCACGTCCGGACGGTTGGTGGCGGCAATGACGATGACGCCCTCGTTGCCCTCGAAGCCGTCCATCTCCACCAGTAGCTGGTTCAGAGTCTGCTCGCGCTCGTCGTGACCGCCGCCGAGGCCGGCACCGCGGTGGCGGCCGACGGCGTCGATCTCGTCGATGAAAATGATGCAGGGGGCGTGCTTCTTGGCCTGGTCGAACATGTCACGCACGCGCGAGGCGCCGACGCCGACGAACATCTCCACGAAGTCCGAGCCGGAGATGGTGAAGAAGGGCACCTTGGCCTCGCCGGCGATGGCGCGCGCGAGCAGCGTCTTACCGGTGCCGGGGGGCCCGACCATCAGCACGCCCTTCGGGATCTTGCCGCCGAGTTTCTGGAACTTGGACGGGTCCTTCAGGAAGTCCACCACCTCGACGACTTCTTCCTTGGCCTCTTCGGCACCGGCCATGTCGGCGAAGGTCACTTTGACCTGATCCTCGCTCAGCATGCGTGCCTTGCTCTTGGCAAAGGACATGGCGCCACGGCCGCCGGCCCCGCCCTGCATCTGGCGCATGAAGAAGATCCACAGGCCGATCAGGATGAACAGCGGGAACCAGTTGATCAGGATCTGCATCAGCACCGACGGCTTGTCGGGCGGCGCGGCCTTGATCTCGACGTTGTTGTTCAGCAGATCGCCCACGAGCCCGTCATCGCCGGGGGTGTAGGTGGTGAAGTGCTGACCGCCCTCGGTGACGCCGTCGATGGTGCTGCCCTTGATGGTGACCTCCTTCACCTGGCCCTGGTGCACCTGATCGATGAAGTCCGAGTAGGCCTCGGTGCGCGGCTGCGATTGCGTCGCGGTGAAATTGTTGAACACGGACATCAGCACAATGGCGATGACCACCCACAGGATTAGATTTTTTGCCATGTCGCTCACGGAGCGTGCCTCTTCAGTCGCCGGCGTCCGGATGCGAGCACCGGCGACGGCTTGTTCACAATTGGCTGGAGTGTTTGGGATTGGGTGCTTGGAGTCGAACCCTAACCGACCCGGAAGCCTTTTGCCACAAAATAGGTTTCGCGGCTCTGGCTGCGGGAGGCCTCGGGCTTGCGGCAGGCAACCTTATCGAAGCGTTCGCGGAACTGGCGCAGCACCGAGTCGAAGCCCTCGCCCTGGAACGCCTTGACGACAAGCGCGCCCCCCGGTAGCAGTGCCCGAGCGGCGAAGTCCAGCGCCAGTTCCACCAGGAGCATCGACCGGGGTTGGTCCACCGCCTTCATTCCCGACACGTTTGGGGCCATGTCGGAAAGGACAAGGTCGGCCGCCCGGCCGCCTAGCCAGTCGAGCGCCCTTGCCAGCACGTCGTCGTCGCCAAAATCCCCGCCGATGACGTCGACGCCTTCGATCGGGGCCATATCGAGCAGGTCCAGCGCCAGCACGCGCCCGCGCCGGCCCACCGCCTGTGCCGCCACCTGAGACCAGCCACCGGGGGCCGCCCCGAGATCAACCACGGTCATGCCGGGGCGCAACAGCCGGTCCTTGCGATCCAGGTCCAGCAGCTTGTATGCCGCCCGGGAGCGGTAGCCCTCAGCCTTGGAACGTAATACATAAGGATCGCTTGCCTGGCGGGCAAGCCAGCGCTGACTGCTCTTGGAGCGCTTCATGGCGAGGCTGTGCGCGATGGATCTGTGGGGACGCCGGATGGCGCAAGGTTGCCGACCAAAGACGCCCCGCGCAAGCGCGACTGCAAGCGGCAGCGGGAAACCGCCGATAAATCGGTGCTTCCCTAGCCGCGGTCCACCCAGTCGAACTCGAACAGTTCCAGCAGCCCCCCGGCAACGGCACCGGCGAACATCGCGGCAATCAGGCCGGCGGGCAACTGCTCGGAGACGTGCAACAGGATCGTCGTGAGTGGACCGGACGATGCCCCTTCGTCGAAGATGCCGGCAAGTCCGGCCAGCCCGTTGGCGGCAATGACGGCGATGACCGCGATCACCAAACCCTCGCTGAGGTCGCAGAAGCGCCCGCGCGTCAGCGCGTGCACGGGCCGCATCACGATTACGCCGACGTAGAGGACGCCGGTAACGGACACTTGGAAGGCCAGGACCGCCGGCATTGGCAGTTGGACGCCGACGAGCCGCTCGCCGGCGAGCAGCAATGCGCCGGCCAGCGTCCCCATCCCAAAGCCCACCAGCACCTTCAGCCCGACATCTTCGGTGCAGCGCCGCGGGAAACGCACCAAGAATCCCACCGCGATGCTTACCAGCACCGCCGCCAGGCTAGGCAGCCAGGGCGCGGTGCCCGCGGCCATCGCCGGCATCGCGCAGCCGGTGCCGATCAGGCTCGCCGTCAGCGCGAGCTGACGCGCACCATAGAAGGCGGCACCGATGCCGCCGGCAATGCCGGCGGCGGCGACGCTGGCAAAGGCGCCGAGCGCGGGCGCCAGCAGTTGGCTCACTACGAGGTATAGCGGGGCATAGATCATGCCGATCAGCGTCCAGACGGCGGCCCTGATCAACACGGGTGACACGCGAAGCGTGACGGCTTGGTCCATGGATTACGGCTCCCCCAACCGAGGCGCTGCAGTTCTCAGCGGCCGAATCGACGTTGCCCGGTGGCGGGCAGCAGCGCAACGCCCATCATCATTCGATAATACTGGCGGCTGCCCTCCGGAAAAACCGTGAGCGCACGAGCGAATGCTGCGCTGCATCAAGGCGTGCGGAATTGAGGCATCTGTCGGGCTGCGCCCACTGCGCAAGCCGTAGCGGAGCTGGCAAGCCGGCCGCGGTAGACGCCGGGAAGGAGTGACATGCGGCAAAGCGCAGGAACCGCTGGAGCGCCGAGACCGGAAGCGTCCGCTGGAGGCAGACGTACTGGGGCAGAGGTACTGGGGCAGAGGTACTGGGGCAGAGGTACTGGGGCAGAGGTACTGGGGCCAATTGCCGGCTTGGCGCCGACCCGGACGGGCCAGCGCCAAGGGCGTGCGCCGGGCAGGTGCTGCCCGGCGACGGCGAACAGTGTCAGCCGGCCCGCATGGTCCAGGAGGTGCACCAGCCGTTGCTAGCAACCTTCTTGCCGGGGAACAGGGTGCAGGACTCATAGCCCTCTTCGGCATAGGGCTGCGAGAAGTTGCAGTTGTGGCAGAACTGCTCGTCCGGCGGCAGGCCCGGGCGCGCGGCGCCGGCGCGGTCGGCGGTGGTGGCGTCGGGGTGGTACTTCAGCGCCTGCGCGGTGGGATCGGTGGCCGGATCGACAGCCGGCACGTCCTGGGCGTAGGCCGCAGCGGTGGCGACCAGGTTCATGACCGGAACGGCAGCCAGGCCACCGAGCACGGTCTTCACAGCGTCACGACGGCTCTTGTTAATCGGCTTATCGGACATTCTGACGTCTCCTTCTGATGTGGAGTGGGAACACTGGCCAACCAGACGACCCGCCATATGGGGGCAGGCCATATGGCAGATGGCCGCACGAGGGGCTGGCCAACCGGGGCAGGCCCCGAACCGCCGCGCATTGTGCAACAACCTTTCCAAAAAGGCGAGTTCGCACATTGCCCGGCAGCGGCCGCCCGCTTGAGTTGGACTGCCGAAGGCAGCGCAGGTTGCAGCCAGACCCACGGCGCTGCAGCCACCGCCGACAAGCGACCACCGGAGCTACGAGACGCACCGGGTTGCTTGAAAGGCCGAAATCTTTGCAGGTGCATCAAGTCTTGCGTGCACCGCAGCACCGATCAGAAAGGGCCAAGGGCTGCAACGGCAGTCGAGCGGAGCTGTGCGGTCGCGTCTTGGGCCTCGGCCCTCGGCCCTCGGCCCTTGTTGGATGCCGCGAGTCGATCGACGCGGCATTCGCCGTCTCATGCCGTTGTCGGTCTGAGGCAGCGCCTCGCTAGAGGTAGGTACCCGCGCCCAGATAACGCGCCTGCCAGTAGGGCCTGGACAGGCTGGACAATCGCACGCGGTGTTTGGACGAGGAGGCGTGCACGAAGCGGTCCCCGTCCACCATCACGCCGACGTGATACTGCGACGGGCCGGTCCTGAAGAAGACCAGGTCGCCCGGGGCAGGGCGGTGCCGGACAGGCCGGGCGGCGGCGCGCTGCTGGGTGGAAATGCGCGGGATGCTGACACCCGCGGCGGCATGGGCAAACTGGGTGAGGCCGCTGCAGTCCAGGCCCTGCCCCGGGTCCGAGCCACCGTACACATAGGGCGTACCCACCTGCGACAGGGCCGCCATCACAACGCTTGCGCGTTGCTCATCGAGGCCCGCAAGGTCAAAAGCTTCCCCGTCGGCGCTCACCGTGCGCGACGGCGAGCCGGCGCAACCTGCCAGAAGCCCCAGAATCGCGGCCGCAAACGAGACCCGAACCGCCCGCGAAGAGCAGTTAGCTGACAACATTGATGTAGATTCCCCAGAAGTTATTCTAAGTTTCTGTACGTCAAAGTAATAGTAGCTCGTTGGCACGCTGTCAAGGGAAAACCCGCAAGCCAGCGAAGGAGGGGGCTAGGGGCTAGTGCTGTAGTGCGCAAGTGCCGAGACCGTCTCGGATCGCTATCGCTATCGCCGTCGTGATCGTCGTCTCAACCGTGCGAATAGCCGATTACGACTCCGACAACGACAACGACAACGACAACGACAACGAAGGCAAAGTAAGGAGAAACGCTGCGCTAGGCGCTAGGCCGGCGCGTGACAACCGACAATGTACGGATTGCAGGCAGAGTCGCGGCGAGGACGCCGCTCCCACATGCACTCCTGCACTCCTGCACTCCTGCACTCCTGCACTCCTGCACTCCTGCACTCTTGCACTCCTGCACTCTTGTGCACTCCTGCACTCTTGCACTCCGCACTCCGCACTCCGCACCCGCCACGACGCCGACACCCGTCGCTGCGTCCGCCTTACGAACCGGCGCGCGGTCGCCTATGTTGAAGGGGCGCCAACCGACGGAGCCCCCAAAATGCCCGTGCCGTTGAAGCCCCGCCGCCTGGGCCTGGGCGGAACGAGCTTCCTGGAGCTCTCGCCTGATCCGGACCTGCCGCGCCGTTATCTGGTGCGCTTTTGCGGCTTCGACCGCGACCGCGGCGCACAAGCCGCCACGGAGCGCGCCCGCGTGCGGCTGCTGCTGGCAAGCCAGCGTGGCCAGGCGCCGCATCCTTATCCGCTGCCGCCGCGGGTGATCATCGGCAGCATCGACCGCGACGGCTGGCATTGCGGGCGCTCGCCGTACGCGCTGCCACTGGCGGAGCTGCCTGCGGTGCGCGCGCAGATCGAGCAACTCCTGGCAGACCTGACACTGCGGGTTGCGCTGGCAGCGGCGGCCCACGAGAGCCGGCGCCAAATTCCTGCCGGCAGCAGCCCCCCAGACGGCCACGGGCGGAAGCCGGCATAATAGGTGCCGGCCCGGGTACCGCCGTTGACTGCGTAACACGGCCGCCCGCGAATCCGCACAGCCGACGCCGCGCGTGTTTCACCCGCGCCGATGTCCGTGCCGTACCCCGAACACAGGCACCGCCCAGCCGAGCCAGCGACCGCCCATGGGACTGTTCGACATCATTGCCATCCTGATCACACTGTCCGCGCTGTTCAGTTGGATCAACTACCGCTTCCTGAAAATGCCCACCGCCATCGGCCTGATGCTGATCGCGCTGTTGGTATCGCTGGCACTGCTGATGCCGATACCAGGCAGCGACGGCCTGGAGAACGACGCTCGAGCGATGCTCGACAGCATCGATTTCGACGCGACGCTGATGCACGGCATGCTGAGCTTTCTTTTGTTCGCCGGTGCGCTGCACGTCAACCTGTTCGAGCTGGCCAAGCAGAAGTGGGTGATCGGGACGCTTGCCACTGCCAGCGTGATTGGTGCCACCCTACTGGTAGGCACGAGCGTCTGCGTGGTGTTCTGGCTGCTCGGCCTGGACGTGCCCTACATTTACTGCCTGTTGTTCGGCGCCCTCATCGCCCCGACAGACCCCATCGCCGTGCTCGGCATCCTGAAGAGTGCCGGCGCACCGAAGAGCCTCGAGGTCAAGATCACCGGTGAATCGCTGTTCAACGACGGTGTCGCGGTGGTCGTCTTCGTGGTGGTGAGCGAGGTCGCCTTCGGCGATCACATGACCCTGCCGCAGGTGGCGCACTTGTTCATGCACGAGGCCGGGGGCGGGCTGCTGTTCGGCCTGGTCACCGGCGGCATCGCCTACATGATGCTGCGCCGCGTGGACAACTATCAGGTGGAGGTTCTGATCACGCTGGCACTCGCCAGCGGCAGCTATGCCGCGGCCGAGCACCTGCACATCTCCGCGCCCATCACCGTCGTGGTCGCCGGCCTGCTGATCGGCAACCAGGGCCGCGACGGCGCCATGTCGCAGCTCACCCAGCAGCACCTGGACAACTTCTGGGAGCTTGTGGATGAGGTGCTGAACGCCGTGCTGTTCGTCTTGATCGGCCTGGAGGTGCTGGTGCTCACGTTGAGCCCGAAATACCTCATCGCCGGCGTGCTCGCCATCCCGCTGGTGTTGATCGCACGCGCCATCAGCGCCGGGTTCCCCATTGCCCTCATTCGCCGCTTCCGCAGCCTCTCGCCGGGGGTGGTGACCATCCTCACCTGGGGCGGCCTGCGCGGTGGCATCTCGGTGGCGCTGGCGCTCTCGCTGCCGACCGGCGAGAACCGCGACCTGCTGGTGACCGTCACCTATTGCGTGGTGGTGTTCTCGATCCTGGTGCAGGGGCTGACGCTCGGGCCGGTGGTGCGCGCCGTGGCCAAGCGGGCGGACATCGAGATGGAGCGTACGGAGCTGCTGCCGAGCGACGGCGCGAAGTCGGCATCCGATGCCGGTCCAGAGGCTGACCGCGCCGCGCCATGAGCCGTGTCATCGACACCTGGTACGACGTCTACGCCCACGCACTGTTCGGGCGCACGGTGCGCAGCGGCCTTGCCTACGACCTCATCTACAAGGCCATCGGCGTCACGCTGTTGGCACCGCTCGGCGCCTGGGTGCTACAGCGGCTGATCGACACCAGCGGTGCCGTAAGTGTCACCAACGAGGCCATCGCCGACTTTCTGGTCTCCCTGCCCGGCCTGGCCTTCGTGCTCCTGGCCGCCGCACTCACGCTCACCAGCGTCTATGCGGAGCTGGCGGGCCTCATGCACATTGCCGCCGGCGCCGGGCGCGGCCGGCCGGTGAGCTGGCGCGACGCGTTGGCGACGGCCCTTTACGCCCTGCCCCGCCTACTGCATCTCGCGCTGTGGCAGGTGGGCATCCTGCTGGCGTGGCTGTTGCCGCTGGCGGCAGTGGCTGCGCTCGTCTACAAGACGCTGCTGGGCGCGCACGACATCAACTGGTACCTCACCGAGCGGCCGCCGGTCTTTCTCGCCGCACTCGGCATCGGCGCCACACTGGCACTGGCGGCGCTAGCCATCCTGCTGCGCTATCTGATCGACTGGGCGCTTACCGTGCCGCTGTGCCTGTACGAGGGCAGCCGCGGCCGGCAGGCGTTGCGGCGCAGCGCGGAGCTGCTGCGCGGACAGCGCTTACGGACCTTCCGCATCGTGGTGCTGAACCTGCTGCTGGCCGTGGCCGTGTCGGCGCTGGCGCTATGGCTAGCGGATGCGGCCTTGGGCGCACTGCTGCGGCTCGTCGACGGGATGCGCCCGCTGGTGCTCGCGACGGCCCTTGCGGTGGTGCTGCTGGCCGCGCTGGCGATCATGGCGTCGTTTTTCGTGATGGCGGTACTGGCCGTCTCCATCATGCACCTGTACCTGTCCTTGATGGGCGTGGACGGCCTGCCGGATGGCCGCTGGAACACGGCCGCACGGAGAGCAGGTACGTCGCGCTGGATCATCGCCGGCGGGCCGCTGCTGGCGCTACTCGCCGCCGGCGGCCTAGCGGCGCATACGCTATCGGACCTCAAGCTCGGCCGCAAGACACTGGTGACCGCGCATCGCGGCAGTTCCGCGCAAGCACCCGAGAACACGCTCGCGGCACTGTATCAGGCCATCTCCGACGGCGCAGACTTCGCCGAAATCGATGTGCAGGAGACCGCCGACGGCGCGCTGGTGCTGCTGCACGACAAGGACCTGATGCGCGTCGCCGGCATCCCCACCAACATCTGGGATGCAAAGCTTGCGGACCTGCGCATGGTGGATGTGGGCAACCGCTTCGGCCCCGCGTTCGCCGGCGAGGAGATTCCGACTCTGGAGGAGGCCCTGACGGCCGCGGGCCGCCGCCTGGCGCTGAACATCGAGCTCAAGTACAACGGCCACGATCAGCAGCTCGCCGAGCGGGTAGTCGAGGCGGTGCGCGCCGCCGGCTGCGCCCAGCGCTGCATCATCACTTCGCTGAACCGTAACGGGCTCGCGCGGGTGCGCGAGCTGGCACCAGAGATCCGCATCGGCCAAATCGTCACCGCCGCCCTCGGCAACCCCCGCGGCCTGGACGTAGACCTGCTCAGCATGAGCCAGGCGCAAGTCACACCGGCCGTCGTGCGAACCAACCGCCGCGCCTGGCTGGAGACCCACGTCTGGACGGTGGACAGTGAAGCGGACATGGCCCGCATGCTCGACTACGGCGTCGACAACATCATCACCAATCGCCCGGCCGTGCTGCGGGACATGATCAACGCCCGCGCCGAGCTCTCCGACGGCGAGCTGCTGCTGCTGGCGCTGGGCCGCAAGCTCAAGGGGCAATAGCGCCATCGCCGCACGAACGCCAGCATGACCAACCACGCTGCCGCCACCGACCCGACCCCTTATGCCCGCCTCACCCCGGAGCGGGTGCTCGACGCCGTCGAATCCCTGGGCCTGGCCGTGGACGGCCGGCTGCTCGCGCTGAACAGCTACGAGAACCGTGTCTACCAGGTGGGCCTGGAAGACGCCGACCCCGTCGTCGCCAAGTTCTACCGGGCCGGACGCTGGACGGACGCGCAAATCCTGGAGGAGCACGCGTTCGCGCAGGCACTCGCGGACGCCGACATCCCGCTGGTGCCACCGCTCGTATATGCCGGCCGCACGCTGCACCGCTACGAGGACCTGCGCTTCTCGATGACACCCCGCCGCGGCGGCCGCGCGCCGGAGCTGGACAATGCCGAGGTGCTGCGCCGGCTCGGGCGGCTACTGGGCCGGCTGCACAACGTCGGCGCCGCGGCGCCGTTCCGACACCGGCCGGCGCTGACCATCCGGCACTTCGGCGAGGAGGCGGGCGCCTACCTGCTGGACGCGGGCTGGATACCCCCGGAGCTGGAACCCGCCTATCGCAGCGTGCTGGAACAGGCCCTGGTGGAGGTCCACGCCTGCTTCGAGCGCGCCGGCGCCGTCGCGCAGCTACGCCTGCACGGCGACTGCCACGCCGGCAACATCCTCTGGACGGACGCCGGCGCCCACTTCGTCGACCTCGACGACGCCCGCACCGGGGCGGCGATCCAGGACTTGTGGATGCTGCTCGCCGGCAGCCGCGAGGAGATGACCGCCCAGCTCGGCGCCGTGCTGGCAGGCTACCGGGAGTTCCGCGAGTTCGACCCCCGCGAGCTGCACCTGCTGGAGGCGCTGCGCACCCTGCGCCAGATCCACTACGCCGCGTGGCTCGCCCGCCGCTGGCAGGACCCGGCCTTTCCGGCGGCCTTCCCTTGGTTCGACGAGCCCCGCTTCTGGCAAGATCAAGTGCTGGCGCTGCGCGAGCAGATCGCCGCCATGCAAGAGGGGCCGCTGCCGATGCCGCCGGCGTACTGACGCCCACGCCGGCCCATCCGCCTCGTCCGTTTCGTCCGTTCCGTCCGACATCAGGCAACGTGCTGAAGCCCACTCCCAGCGACCCCTGCCCCTGCGGCAGCAACCGGCCCTTCGGCGCCTGCTGCGGCCCCATCCTTGCCGGCAGCCCGCCCGCCACCGCGGAGGCGCTGATGCGCTCGCGCTACACGGCCTACGTGCTGCTGGATGCAGGCTACCTGACGCGGACTCAGTGCCCGGCGTCCGCGCCGCTGCCAAACGTGGCCGCGGAGTCGGATGCCGACACCGGGCTCGACCCCGACCTGCACTGGCTGGACCTGCGCATCCTGCGTACCGAGCGCGGTGGCCCCGGCGACCGCGACGGCACCGTCGAGTTCATCGCCCGCTACAAGCGCCACGGCCGCGCCGGACGGCTGCACGAGGCGAGCCGCTTCATCCGCGTCGGTGACGGCTGGTGCTACCTCGACGGCGAGCAGCGCAGCGAGACGCCCAAGGCAACCAGACAGCGACGGCGGCGCTGATGGCAGCTTACGGCCGGACGATGGCCGGCCCCGCGGTGGGTCAGAGCGGATGAAGGAGGCGACCCTGGCCATGCTGCTCGGCGGCGTTCTCACGCTCCTGCTCGCGGGCATCCTTGTCTGGCTGCTGCAGCCGAAGCTCCTGTTCCGCCCCTACCACGAAATCGTGGGCACACCCTCGCAGTGGGGGCTCGCCTTCAACGACGTCTGGCTCACCACCAGCGACGGCGTGCGCCTGCACGGCTGGTACCTCCCCGCCTCGCGGCGCCGGCACAGCCCGCACACGTTGCTCTTCCTGCATGGCAACGCCGGGAACATCTCGCACCGTTCGGCGTCCATTGGAATCTTCAGCGCGCTCAAGGTCGATCAGCTCATCATCGACTACCGCGGCTATGGCCAGAGCGACGGCACGCCCGGCGAGACCGGCCTGTATCGGGACGCCGACGCCGCCTGGCGCTGGCTCACCGGGGTACGCGGCATCGCGCCGGCGGACGTCGTCGTCTTCGGCCGCTCCCTGGGGGGTGCCGTCGCCACCGAGCTCGCGGCGCGCGTACAGCCGGGGGCACTGATCGTGGAATCCAGCTTCACCGATATCGAATCCATGGCGCGGCTGCACCACCCGTGGCTGGCCCGGCTCATGCCGCTGCGCTATCGGTTTCCATCCGCCGAGCACCTGGCGCGGGTGCACTGCCCGGTGCTGGTGCTGCACAGCCCGGACGACGGCGTCGTGCCCTTCGCGCACGGGCGGGCGCTCTACGCTGCGGCCCCCGGGCCAAAGCGCTTCATGGCGCTGGCGGGGGGGCACAACGAGGGCTTTCTGGACAGCCAGCCGCACTATCAGCAAGCCCTCGCGGACTTTCTCGACTGGCGGGCGGCAGCACCATGAGCGACATCGACACCCAGCGGGCACCATGCATCACCGCACGCCGGAGCTGGACGTCGCTCGCCCTCGGGCTCGGCGTCGTGGCCGGTACGCTGGTCGTTCCGCTGCTGGCCGGCTGTGCCACGCCACGGCCGGTGCCCAGTGCGGCGCCGGTGCTGGAACCCGAGCTGGCCGCGGAGTACGCGCGCATGCCGGACGGCTTTCGGCTGCCGCTGCGGACCTGGGGGCCACGGGGGTCCGACACCCTGGTGCTTGGCCTGCATGGCTTCAACGATTACGGCAAGGCCTTCGCCCCGCTGGCGGAGCGCCTCGCCGCGGACGGTGTTCGCGTGTACGCGGTGGACCAGCGGGGCTTCGGCGCCGGGTTGCTCGCCGGACGCTGGCACGGCAGCGAGCAATTGGCCACGGACCTGCGCGACCTCGCCGCGGTGCTGCATCAACGCCACCCGGGTTCCCGGTTGTTCGTCATCGGCGAGAGCATGGGCGCCGCCGTGGTGCTGGCGGCACTCGCAGAGGGGCCGCTGCCGGTGGATGGCGTCGTGCTCATCGCCCCGGCCGTCTGGAACCGGGGCAGCATGCCCTGGTACCAGCGCGCGGCGCTGGACACCCTGGCACGCGTCGCACCGCGGACGCTGCTCACCGGCCAGGGCGTCCCCATCCATCCCACCGACAACATGCCCATGCTGCGGGCCATGGGCGCCGACCCGCTGGTGCTCAAAGGCGCCCACGTGGATACGCTCTGGGGCGTCACCAACCTCATGGACCGCGCCGCCGACGGCGTGCGACAACTACGCGGACCGCCGACCCTGGTGCTCTACGGCGAGCGCGACTACATCATCCCGCGCAGCGCCTACTGCCGCATGGTGCAAGACCTGCCGCAAGATGCACCGCAACTGCGTCTGGTGCTGTACCGGCACGGCTGGCACATGCTGCCACGGGACCGCCAAGGCGCTTTGGTGCGCAATGACATCGCCGACTGGATTCGCGACCCGGCCGAGCCGCTGCCATCGGGCGAGGAAGTGACGCCGGACGGCGCCCGACTGACGCGCTTCTGTCACCCGGGTGGCTGATACCGGGGTCGCTGATACCGGGACGGCTGAGACTGGGGCCGTCGATGCGGCGCACCAGGCATCCGCAAATCAGCACCGTCGACATAGTCGCCGCGACGGTACCCCGTCGGGTATAGTGGTGCGTTTCCCGCAAGCTGGGGGCAGCACCCCGCGGTGCAGTACCATGAACAAAGGCAAGCGCACCATCACCGAGCGTGTCTCCGTCGCCGGCAACGAGCTGGTGGACTTCGTCAAGAAGCTGATCGCCGACGGCAACGTGCGCCGGCTCATCATCCGCCGACCGAGCGGTGAGGCGCTGATCGAGATCCCGCTCACGGCCGGCGTGGCCGTCGGCGGCGCGCTGACCCTGTTGGCGCCCGTGATCGCGGCCGTCGGCGCCATCGCCGCGCTGCTGGCCAAGTTCCATGTGGACGTCGAGCGCATCGACGGCCCACCCCGCTACCTCGACGAAGGCGAAGACCGCCGCTGGGATCGACTCGACGACGACACGCGCCGCTAACGCCCGCGGTCACGCAAAACCCGCCACCGGGTCGCCGACACCCGTTACCTGCGGTGGCCGGTTTGCAGCCGGACCCCCGTGCATCAACAGCAACCCTGAACCGAACGAGACCGACAACCGATGGAGCAAGTGAAGAAGACCGACACCCACCGCATCTACAAGAAGCGCTCCGGGCGCCATGCGGTGCAGGACATGAAGACCAAGAAGTGGGTCAACGGCGACGACAAGGCGGCCATTCTGCTGGCCGAGGGCCTGATCGAGGCGCCCAAGACCAAGGCGCCGGAGCCGGAAGCCACTGAAGCCTCTGCCGGCGACGCTGAAGCCGAGGGCTAGAGAGGCGCCGACCTGTTCGGCGTTTCCCACCGGGCAGGATGCCCGGCGGTGCCCAGTGCCGCCAAGGCACTGAGCTGCGAAGCACTAGAACACCGCGTGCGTGCGGTAGACGTACTTGGTCAGCTCCACGTACTGGGCGTTCATGCGCCGCAGGATGTCCTGGCTCACGTGCACGATGTTCTGCATCACCCGGTACACCAGCCACGGGTCCTGTTCCACCAGCCCCTCGAAGGCCTCGCGCTCGACGCTGCACACCTGGGTTCGGCCCAGGGAGCGCAGGGTGGCGGTATGCGGCCGCCCGCTGATGAAGCCCATCTCGCCCGCCAGGTCGCCGGTGCGCAGCACGTGGATGGTGGTGTACTCGCCCTTGCCCATGTCGCGGGTCACCGCGATGCCGCCCTCGGCCAGAATGTGCAAGCTGTTGTCGATCTTGCCCTCGTCGATGAGCACCTCGCCGTCCTCCAGGCGGCGGCAGTAGGCGATGCCGGCCAGGGCGCGCACTTGGTCGTCGGTCAACCCCGTGGTCAGCGGCGAGCTGCGAAGATACGGAAAGTCGGTCTCGGCGTTCATCGGCAGTTCATCTGAGTGGCGAAGCGAAACCAGGACACTACAACCATTCCCCTGCCCCGTGCAATGGAGTTGGCTCAAGGCCCCAGCACGCCCAGCGCCGACGGAAACGCCCACCACCGGTCCACGCTGCCGGCCGGTCGGAGGCCGACGAGCGTCAAGGCAGATCGAACAACAGCACCTCGCCCGCATCCACGCCCGCGATGGTCACCTGCTCACCGGCCGCGAGCCGCGCCCCGTCGCCGGCGCCGAGCGCGCTGCCGTTGACACGTGCCCGACCACGGGCCACATGCATGTAGCCCCGCCGATCCGGCGCAAGCTGATACTCCACGGCCGTCTCATCGTCCGGCAGCGTCGCAAACAGCAGCGCGTCCTGGTGGGTGGCGATGGAGCCATCGCGCCCATCCGGCGACACCAACAGCGCAAGCCGGTTGCGCTTGGCCTCGGCCGGAAAGGTCTGCTGCGCATAGCGCGGCTCGACGCCCTTCGCGTTGGGCAGCAGCCAGATCTGGAGCAAATGCACCGGCGCGGTCCGCGACGCGTTGAACTCGCTGTGGCGCACGCCGGTGCCGGCGGCCATGTACTGCACCTCGCCGGCGCGGATCACCGAGCCGTTGCCCATGCTGTCCTTGTGCTCGAGGGCGCCGTCGAGCACGTAGGTGACGATCTCCATGTCCTCGTGTCCGTGGGTCGGAAAGCCGCCGCCGGGCGCGATGCGATCGTCATTGATGACGCGCAGATTCGAGACGCCCATGTGTGCCGGGTCGTAATAGCTGGAGAACGAGAACGTGTGCCAGGTGTCGAGCCAGCCGTGGTGAGCATGGCCACGATCCTCGGCATGGCGGATGGTGAGCATGCGAGCCTCCGTCAAGTGTTGTTGCGGACGGCCCATAACCTGGTGCCGAAGTCGGCTTTACACCAGTCGCGCAGCTCCCGCTGAGCCGCGTAGTTCGGGCTGAACGACGGCGAAGCCGGACACGGACGCCCCCCGCACGCAGCAGGCCTGCGCCCACCAGTTGCGCAGCCCCAGCGCCGCCCGTACCTTCTCGCTCATAACCGAGTAATTTGGTCGGCAACCAGGCCGAACCGCCACCCGCGACCATCGCCACAGGACACGCCATGCCCGCCACGAAGCCCGCGGCCTCCCCCACCACCGACTCCATCCCGCCCTTCGAGCACAGCTACGCCGCGCTGCCCGAGCACTTCTACGCCCCCATCGATCCGGCGCCAGTGCGCAAGCCGCTGCTGCTGCGACTGAACCAGGCGCTGGTGGAAGAGCTCGGGCTGGACGCGGACTGGCTCGCGGGACCGGACGGCGTCGCAATGCTCGCTGGCAACCGCCTGCCCGCGACCGCCCGGCCCATCGCCATGGCCTACGCCGGGCACCAGTTCGGGCAATTCGTGCCGAGTCTGGGCGACGGCCGCGCCATCTTGCTCGGCGAGGTCATCGACCGCGCCGGCCGCCGCCGGGACGTGCAGCTCAAGGGTGCCGGGCGCACGCCCTTCTCGCGCTCCGGCGACGGCCGCGCCGTGCTCGGCCCCGTGCTGCGGGAATACATCCTCGGCGAGGCCATGCAGGGCTTGGGCATCCCCACCACCCGCGCGCTGGCCATCGTCGCCACCGGCGAGCCCGTGTTCCGTGAGCGCCCTGAGCCCGGCGCCATCCTCACCCGCGTCGCCGCGAGCCACATCCGCGTCGGCACCTTCGAGTACTTCGCCCGCCGCGGCGACATCGAAGCCGTCCGCACCCTGGCGGACCACCTGATCCGGCGCCACTATCAGACGCTGCGTGAGCCGGACCTCGCCGGCGGCGAACCCTATGCCCACCTGCTCGCCGCCATCGCTACCCGCCAGGGCGAGCTCATCGCCCGCTGGCTCCTCGTGGGCTTCATCCACGGCGTCATGAACACCGACAACATGGCCCTCTCCGGTGAGACCATCGACTACGGCCCCTGCGCCTTCATGGACGAATACGACCCCAACCAGGTCTATAGCTCCATCGACCACTTCGGCCGCTACGCCTACGGCCAGCAGCCGAGCATTGGGCTGTGGAATCTCACCCAGCTCGCCAACTGCCTATTGCCGCTGCTGGACGACGACATCGAAGAAGCGAAAACGAAGGCCCACAGCGCGCTGGACGCCTACGGCAAGGCCTTTGCCCCCGCCTATTATGGCGGCCTGCGCGCCAAGATCGGCCTCATCGACCAACCCGGCTCAGACCAATCCGCAGATGACGACCTGGTGCAGGACCTCCTCGGGCGCATGGCCGCCCACCGCGCCGACTTCACCAACACCTTCCGACTCCTGAGCGACGTCACCCTCGAAGACCCGACCGACCTGGAGCCCGTCCGTCACGGCTTCACCGACCCCACGGCCTTCGATGCATGGGCCAAGCAATGGCGCAACCGCCTCGCGCAACAGCACGAGACCGACACCGAGCGCCAAACCCGCATGCGCGCCCTCAATCCCGCCTTCATCCCCCGCAACCACCGCGTGCAGGAAGTCATCGACGCCGCCACCGAACGCGGCGACCTGGAGCCGTTGGAACAGTTGCTCGCAGTCGTGTCGCGGCCGTACGACGAGCACCCGAGTCTTGCAGCGTATCGAAACCCGCCCGAGCCGCACGAGGTCGTGCAGCAGACGTTCTGCGGAACCTGACGACCCCGCTAAGAAAACTGGGGAATTGAGGGACAGACCCTGTGGTGTCCCCAAAACACCTATCGCCTCAACAAGAGCTTACATGCGTGTCGACGCCCTGACGCCGCGCGCCCGGCATCGAGCCGGGCACGCCGCGAGCCGGCTGAAAGCCGGCGCTCCCAGCGGGCCGCGCAGGTGGGGTGATTGCAGGACCTGCGCCATCGCCGTGGGTACGCCGGCTGGCCGCCGCGCAGACCCACCGCCAGGCCGCGGATCTGATCGGGCTGGGTGAGGAAGGTGCCGGCCTGCACCAGCGCCTCGGTGTTGTCGGCCACCACGCCGATGTCGTCGCGGATGCTGTTGCCGGTCTGCAAGCTGCGGCGCAGGTCGCCAAGGTCGATGCCGTGCGCGGCCAGCGCCTGCGGGTCGAGCACCACGCGCACCACCTGCTCGAACGCGCCGACGGTGTAGATGTGCTTGACGCCCTTGATCTCGGAAGGCACCTGCTCGGCCGGGCCGGCAATCAGGTACTCCACCTCGCTCGCCGACGCACCCGGAAACGGGATGAACACTTCAGCGAAGATGACGTTGATCTGCGGCTCTTCCTCGCGCGGCGTCACCATTATCGCGAACAGTCCGAGCAGCAGGCCCACTAGGGCCAAGAGCGGGGTGATCTCGGTGGCCTGGAAACGGGCGGCGATGCGGCCGGACAGGCCGAGGCGGCGACCGCCGGAGTCCGCGCAAGCGTAGCAGCAAGAACCAGGCACAGGTATTCTGCCGCTCCAGGACAGGCTGCTTCGCAGTAGGTACCTTGGAGACGCAAACGGCGGTGCTGGCCCCAATAGCGACTCGGTGGAAGCGGTCCCACGACAACCAGGCTTTGATGAGCCACGACCAGAACTTCAAGAACCTGATTGTCGACCAGCCGCACCAAGCGGTGCGGTTCTTCGCCGCCGACGAAGCGCCAATGTGGACCACCGTGTCCGCATCATTCCGATCCGCGAAGAGCGACTGAAGGAACGGCTCGGCGACCGGTTTCGAGAACTGGACGTGCCGCTGCTGGTGGAGCGGCCCAACCACCGCCGCGAAGCCGTGCTGTTTGTACTGGAGGAGGAAACAGACAAGTCCAAGTTCTCAATCCACCGCCTGGCTCACTACTGTTTGGACCTCTCGGAGCTGTTCAAGACGGAGCAGGTCGTATCCGTCACCATCTTGCTCCCCCAAGGCCAGCGACCCGAGGAACTGATCCTAGGCTGCGACCGGCACCGCTACCTGGCGTTCCGCTACCTCTCCTGCGCCCTACCCGACTTGCCCTGGCAGGACTGGCGCGACAGCGACAACATCGTCGCCCGCCTCAACCCGCCCAACATGCACTACGCTCCGAGCGGGCGCGTCCTTGTCTACGCGCCGGCGCTGCGCGGCCTGATGCAGTTAGTGCCTGCCCCGGAAAAACGGCTGATATATGTCGACTTCGTCGATATCTACGCCAACCTGACCGACGCAGAACGCGAACAATACGCACGCGAGTATCCCGAGGAGACCAAGACTATGCAGTCGTTTTCCGCCCGTATGCGCTAAGAAGGCGAGCGGATCGGCGAACAGCGCGGCATCCAGCTCGGCGAGGCGAACATGCTCTCGTTCCAGCTTGAGCAGAAATTCGGCACCATTCCGGACCCTGTGCGCCACCGCATCCAGAATGCCGATTCCAACACCCTGCTGCGCTGGTCCGGGCGGGTCCTCACCGAAGACAGCATAGAAGACGTGCTCCGGTAATCGCCACCGCCCGCGGAGCCGCCGTTGCCAGTTCCGACCCTAACCATCGCCTGCCAAGCGCGCGGACGACCGCGGTAGACGGCTGCGCTACGTCTGCCTCTTCACCGGCCTCACCTGCGCCGACTACCGCTACCTGTTCGCCGAAATCCAAGACCGCGGCGAGCCGTATCTCCTCGCCTAAGAATATCGGTCCGACCATAAACCTTGCTTAATGCCAGCCCGCCACTACCGCAGCACCTTGCCGGTGTTGTCCCTGACGCTGATTAACAAACCACCGGCCGGATTGGCCGGGGTTCTGCCACCGGTGATTCGATCGGGCGGTAGCGCAGTTCGGTGCGGAAACGGTGAACCTAAAAAGAGCAGTTAAACCCCTCGGCCGGCGAATTTCGCGAGCCGATGCTGTGCACAGGATGTGAGCGAGCGGACGCTGCTGGCTCAGGCGGGCGCCGGCAGCGGGTCGGGCGGCTGGAGCTGGCGGCCGTGGGGGTACCTGCGCATCGCCCGCTTGAGGATGCGGTACCAGCGCTGGGTCGGGGTCAACTGCTCCGCAGTCAGCCGCAGGCCATGGAGGAAGGCCGCGAGGTTACGACAGGCGCGCTCGACCCATCCGGCCTCGGCATGGTGGTGGCTGATGACGAGGCGGCGCTGGCGGGCGTGGTCAATGCAGCGCGCCGGGGCATTGAGCAGCAGCGGCCGGGAGGTGATCGACTCGCTGTGCTTGTCGGGCTCGGCCCGATCCCGAAACGGGCGCGCGAAGATGCTCCACCAGTCGTAGACCAACGCGGTCATGCGCGCCATGATCCGACAGCACTTGAGGTCGGTGGTGGTGAACCCGCCCCAGCCCCAATGGTTCTTGAGCTCGTCGAAGTTGTTCTCGCAGTCGGCGCGGTCGCGGTAGAGTGCGGCGATGGTGAGGATCTCGGCGTCGAGCGAGGTGACGAGCACGCCGTACTCGTACAGGCGCACGTCGTCCTGGACCTCGGTGAAGCTCAGGCGCGGCTGGCCGGACTCGCCACGGTCCTCGATGGCGAGGTCGCGGGCCAGGCGCCGGCGCAGCACGACGACGCGGCGCGCGCGGCTCCAGCCCGACAGGCGCAGGCTGGCCTCCGCGCCCCGCCAGCCCTGGCCGGCATCGGTCCATTCGGCGTCGCGCAACAAGCGCTCAACGAGTTGCTTGGTGCGCTTTCAGGAACTCGGTGAAGAACGGGAGCTGACCCAACGGCCTGACCGCCGCCGAGGGGCCCCATTCGACATGCACGCGGCCACCAAATGTGTCCACGGCCACCGGCCCCTCGGCCGGCACCAGCGCTCGGCAGCTTGAGCCCAACGACGTCTCCGTCGGGCTGCGTCGCAAGCAGGTCCGTGTCCACGATTAAGACTCGGCGCTCGCTCTCCCACCTGCTCTCCATCGTCAACTACAGACCAGACCGCCGCGATATTCGCGAGGTGTCATGCCCGTCAGCCGCTTGAACGCTCTGGAAAAATGCGGCGCGTTCCCGTAGCCGGCGGCAAACGCAATGTCGGCGATGTTCAGGTCGGAATCAGCCATCAGGTCGGACGCGATCGAGAAACGCGCATCTTGGACGATGTCGGAATAGGTCGAGCCGCTTTTTGCTAGCCGACGCTGCAAGGTGCGTTCGCTCATACCGACGATCTCGGCCACTAGAGACAGGTGCGGATGACCCTGCGCGAGATAGGGCCGGATGAGCGCACGCAGGGCGCTCACGAAGTCCCAGGCATCGCCCAGGCCGGATGGCGTTTGCGGAGGCATCAGCGGATCGTTGACGGTATCGGAGGTTGACCGCCGGTCGATGCAGGGCCGCGCGAGATCTGCCGCCGCGACGAGTACCGAACCGCACGGCTGGCCGGTCCGGATGCGGGTGTTGCCGTAGGCCTCCAGAGTGGCGTCCGAGGGCCGCCCCCGCGAGATGAAGGTGATCTCGGACGGGCGCCAATCAGATCCAGCGGCACTGCGCACGATATCGATGATCCCCGCGATCACCTTCCACTCGGCGAATCCTACAAAAGGACTGTTCTGAAAGCCCAGTACTTCGCAAATCACGCGTCTATCGGCGCCTTCACGGCGGATGTCGATCCTTACGGCGCTGTTTTCCCGGTGCACATGGTTGGACAGGGCCTCGATGCGGGAAAGTCCGGTGGGAGCCCGGATCACCGCGCGGTGTAAATCGGGATGCAGCGTACTGAGCGAAGCCGCGCGGCCCGCGAGGAAGCCGATCTCCATGATCCCTACCTCGCGTCTCGAGCGCCAAACCCAGTCGAGGGCGCGACGCAAACTGACGTAAGCATCGGGTGTTTGTTCAATAAAAACAGGGAGCCGCGAGCACTCCAACGCTCGCTGCACCGGCACGCCAGCCACTCGGAGGACACCGATATAGTCGATCAGATGCTGGGCCCGGACGACGGGAATAATCAGGTGTCTGTCTCCGTGATGGGCTCGGACGGGGGGCTCCAGCGGATTGGCGTGACATGGTCAGACCGAGGTGATAGAGCCTGGCATCATTCCGTCGATATATGGCGACCACAGCTGCGATTCCAACGAGTCCTTGGACGCTGCGGCCAACATCCCAGAAGAAACTGACCCTGAGGAAACCTACGATGACCATCGCGAACTCCTTTCAGAACCGACGTACGACCATGCGTCATAGACAACGGAAATAGGTCATGTCGATACCTGTCCCGGTCCATCGTATGCTCGCCGCGCTGGCGGTCCTCGGCCTATCGGCGTCTCCCGCCATCGCACCCGCGGCTGATAAGGCCGATCCCTACGAAGGTGGCTGGCACTTCTCGCTGACGCCCTATATCTGGCTGCCCAACATCAACGGCACGATCGACGGGCACCTGCTGGGGTCCGACCGCGGCGATTTCAGCGCCGGTACCGAGATCGGCCCGAACGACTATCTGCAAAACCTCAAGTTCGGCGCCATGGCCACCGGCGAGGTACGCAGGGGCGATTGGTCGGTATTCACCGATATCATCTACATCGATTTCGGCGATCAGCGCTCGCACGTGCGTAACATCAACGGCCTCGATGGGCGCCCGCTGAGCAGCATCGACCGCAGCGCCTCGACCAGCCTCTCGGCAACCGTCTGGACGCTGGCGGGTGCCCGTACGCTGGTGCAAAACCCCAAAGTCAACCTCGATCTGTTGGCTGGGTTTCGCTACGCGGGAATCGACTCCGAACTCAACTTGGACATCATTGGATCCGACGGCGTTGTCGACACCCGCTCGCGAAGCTCCCGCAACCTGACCGAGTGGGACGGCATCCTCGGGATCAAGGGCCAGGTCCGGCTCGGTGAAGGCCGCTGGTTCATGCCCTACTACCTGGATGTCGGTACCGGATCATCGAACCGGACCTGGCAGGCGCTGCTCGGCGTGGGATACGCCTTCGACTGGGGCGAGGTTAACCTCGCCATCCGCAACCTCTCCTACGACTTTAAAAACAAGAATGATGCCGATCTACGCATGACCGGCCCGACCCTGGGGGCGAGCTTCCGCTGGTAAGTGCACGACTTCGCCCCCGATCCCAACGCGTTCCCGAAGAGGCCATGCTCCGGGTGCATGGCCTCCCCGCCTTAGACTCGAGACTGCCTCAGTCTCACCCCGAGATGGCTAACCTAACGAGACCCTGGTCGAATGAATCAAAGAACATTTTTCCCATCCCACAGGGCTACTCCGAGTCTGCGGTCAAGCGGCTCCGCCCTCGCGCTGGCCCTCTCGTTGGTCACTTTTGGCGCTCTGGCCGCAGACCAGGGTTCCCGTCAACATGCCCCGACACCAAAGGAGGCCAGGGCGATCGCCATGGATGCCTACATCTATGGCTACTCGCTGATCACCACCGATGTCACCCGGGTGCAGATGAGCAACGTGCCAAAGGTGGAGGGTTTGCACGCGCCCGCGGGGCAATTCATCAACGTCCCGCGTTATCCACCGGCGGACTATCGCGGCGTCTCGGCACCGAATGCCGACACGCTCTATTCGCTGGCATGGCTCGATCTCGGCAAGGAACCGATGGTCTTCTCGCATCCCGACATGGGCAAGCGCTACTTCCTGTTCCCGATGTATAGCCTGTGGATGCCGGTGATCGAATCGGCGGGCAGCCGCACCACCGGCGAGCAGGCGCAGACCTTCCTGATCAGCGGACCGGGCTGGAGCGGCGAGGTACCCGCGGGGATGACCCATGTCAAGGCCCCGACGCGCTACGTGGTCATCCTCGGCCGCACCTACGCGGACGGGACCGAGGCCGATTACAAGGCGGTCAACGCGCTGCAGGCGCAGTACGATCTCAGACCCCTATCCGCGGTAGGCAGGGCGAACTATGTCTACGAGGCACCACCGATGGACCCGAACCCGGGCTTCTCGATGACCGACAAGCCGCAGCAGGTGATCCTCGACATGGGCACCAAAAGCTACTTCGACAGGATGACGCGGCTCATGTGCGAGGATGCGCCGCCAGCCCCGGAAGACGCGCCGATGCTGGCAAAGATGGGCAAGATCGGCATCGAGCCCTGCAAGCCCTTCGACATGGACGCGCTCGGCGCGCCGGTGC
>NZ_JAJDNQ010000006.1 GCF_022340605.1 Thiohalocapsa sp. | reverse complement strand
AGCGGCGGCCTGGGGCCGGAGCTGATCGTGGTGGGCGTCGGCCTGCTCGGCATCCTGCTCGCGTACATCGCCTTCGCCACCGGGCACACCTCGGTGCTGCCGCGCTGGCTGGAGCGGGGGGCGTTCGCGGGCCTCGGCTTCGACCGGCTCTACGACTGGGTGCTGGTGCAGCCGTTCCTGGCGTTCACCCGCGCCATCCGCCGCGATCCGGTGGACTGGGTCTTCGAGGGCGTCGGCCGCATCGCGGCCTGGACCCATCGCTGGCTCAGCGCGACCCAGACCGGCCGGCTGCGCTGGTACGCCTCGGCGACGACGCTGGGCGGCGTGCTGGTGGTCGGCGCCATGCTGCTGTTGGCGGTGCAATCATGAGCGCGATCGGATTGATCCTGGTGCTGATCCTCGGCGGGCTGCTGGCCTGGCTGGCGGGACGATGGCACGCCGCGGTGGCGCGCTGGATCGCGCTCGCGGCGCTGGCCGCCGACCTGGTGTGGCTGCTGGTGCTGTGGTGGCTCGGGCCGATGCCAGGCCAGACCGCGGCGACCGCAGGCGTGCCGGCGGCAGGGTCTCTCGGCGGCCCCTGGCTCTCCGAGGCCATGCTGCCCTGGATACCGCGCTTCGGCATCGGGCTGCACTTCGGGCTGGACGGGCTGTCGCTCCTGTTCTGCCTGCTGGCGGTGCTGCTGGGGCTGATGTCCGTGACGGCGTCCTGGCGCGAGATCCAGGAGCGGGCGAGCTTCTTCCACCTCTGCATCCTCTGGACCCTGGCCGGCACCATCGGCGTCTTCACGGCCCTCGATCTCTTCCTGTTCTTCCTGTTCTGGGAGCTGATGCTGGTGCCGATGGCCTTCGTCATCGCCCTTTGGGGTCACGACGACAGCCGCCGAGCGGCCATCAAGTTCTTCCTGTTCACGCAGGGCAGCGGGCTGTTGCTGCTGGTGGGCGTGCTGATCCTGGTGCTGGGGCACGCCGCCGCCACCGGCACCCTGACCTTCGACGCCCCGGCCCTGGTGGGCGCCGCGGCGGGGCTCGACCCGCGGCTCGCGTTCTGGGCCATGCTCGGCTTCTTCCTGGCCTTTGCGGTGAAGCTGCCCATGGTGCCGCTGCACACCTGGCTGCCGGACGCCCATTCGCTCGCGCCCACCGGCGGCAGCGTGCTGCTGGCGGGCATTCTGCTCAAGACCGGCGGCTATGCGCTGATCCGCTTCCTGCTGCCGCTGTTCCCGGACGCGCTGCCGCGGCTCACGCCGGTGGCGCTGGCCTTGGGCGTGGTGGGCGTCGTCTACGGCGCCCTGCTCGCCTTCGCGCAGACCGACATCAAGCGCCTCATCGCCTGCTCCAGCATCAGCCAGATGGGGTTCGTGCTCATCGGCATCTTTGCCTCCGCCGGCATCGCCGGCAGCGCCGCGCTGGACGGCGCCGTGCTGCTGATGGCCTCCCACGGCATCACCGCCGCCGCGCTGTTCATGGTGGCCGGCGACCTGCGCGAGCGCCTGCACACCCTGAGCTCCTCGGACATGGGCGGGCTCTGGGGGCCGCTGCCACGGCTCGCGGCGCTGGGGATGGTGTTCGCGATCGCGACCCTGGGCCTGCCGGGCTTCGGCAACTTCGCCGGCGAGATCCTGGTGCTCATCGGCACCTTCCGCGACCACCCCGTGGCCGCGTCGGTGGCGCTGCTGGGCCTCATCACCAGCGCCATCTACGCGCTGGCCTTCGTCCAGCGTGCGTTCCAGGGGCGCCCGGCGGATGCAAGCAGAATCGACTCGTTGCGGGACGTGGGGCTGCGGGAGACCACGGCGCTGGGCGTGCTGGCGCTGGTGGCGCTGTGGCTCGGCATCTACCCGCAGCCGCTGCTGGACCTGACGGCGCTGCCGTTGGCCGCGCTCTTCGGCTCCGGGGTCACGTCATGAGCGGGCACGCGACCGGACAGGTCGCCATGGGTCGGGCCGGCGCGGAAGGCCCTACATGCCGCACCGAGGGTAGCGTCTCGAGCAGTCATCAGAGGAGAACGCGCCAATGACATCCGGCCAGCTCACCGCCCTGCTCCCCATCATCGTCCTCGGCGCGGTGCCCGTGGTGCTGATCCTCGCCATCGCCCTGCACCGGGGCGAGCGCGTGACCCTGTGGCTGACCCTGATTGGTCTGGCGCTCGCCCTCGCCGCCCTGGTTCCGGCGCACGCGGCGGCACCCACCGACGTCACGCTGCTGCTGCGCATCGACGGCGTGGCCCTGGCCTTCACTGCGCTGGCGGTGCTCGCCGGCGCGGCCACGGTGCTGCTGGCGCGAGCGGGTTCACCGCCCGGCGGCGAGCCGCCGGAAGAGCTCTACGTGCTGGTGTCGCTGGCCGTGCTCGGGGCCTCGGTGCTCGCCGCGAGCCGCCACCTGGCGTCGCTGTTCATCGGGCTGGAGCTCATCAGCGTGTCGCTGTTCCCGATGATCGCCTATGCCCGCGCCCGCCCAGAGGCGCTGGAGGCCGGCATCAAGTACCTGGTGCTGTCCAGCGTCACCACGGGCATGCTGCTGTTCGGCATGGCCTTGTTGTATGCCGGTATCGGCAGCCTCGCGCTCCCGGCCATCGGCCGGGCGCTGACACAGCACGCGGGCGCGGACGTCTGGGTCCTGGGCGGCATCGCGCTGGTGCTCACCGGACTCGGCATGAAGCTGTCGCTGGTGCCCCTGCACTGGTGGACGCCGGACGTCTACGAGGGCGCACCGGCGGCGGTTACCGGATTCCTGGCCTCCGTGGCCAAGGCCGCGGTCATCGTCGTGCTGCTGCGGCTGATGGCCGCCAGCAACGTCCAGGACCAGGCGGCGGTGCTGCTGGTGCTGGGTGCGCTGGCAGTGCTGTCCATGCTGGTGGGCAACCTGCTCGCGTTGCGCCAGCGCCGCGTCGTGCGCATCCTGGCCTACTCCTCCATCGCGCACATGGGCTATCTGCTCGTGGCCGTCCTCGCCGCGCTGTTCGGCGCCCTGTCCGGGAGCCTGCCCGGGCACCTCGCCGAGGGCGCGCCCGCCGCCCACATCGGCGTGGGTGCGCTGGGCGTGGAGGCGGTCGCCTTCTATTTGGCCGCCTACGTGGTCACGACCCAGGGCGCCTTCGGTGCGCTGGGGCTCACCGGCGCCGGCGAGCTGAGCGACCTGAACGGCCTCTCGCGCCGCCGGCCCTGGCTCGCGGCCGCATTCACGCTGATGCTGCTGTCGCTGGCCGGCATCCCGCTGACGGCCGGCTTCATCGGCAAGGTGTATCTCTTCACCGCCGGCGTCGACGGTGCCCTGTGGGTGCCGGTGGGCGTGCTGGTAGTCGCCAGCGTCATCGGCCTCTTCTATTACCTGCGCGTCGTCTTCGCGATGTACACGGCGCCGGCCGACGAAGCGGCGCCGGCCGCGGTGCCGCCGGCGACCCACGCCGGCGGCACCGCACTGGCGGCGCTGACCTTGGTCCTGATCTGGCTCGGCGTCTGGCCCGAGCCACTCATCGCGTTGATCCGATCGACGGTGGGCGGGGCGCTGTGATCGTCGGCCGCGGGCGCCGGAGAAGGCCCGACTATCGACTTTGTCCTTGGCTCTGAGCCAAACCGGCGCGTCCTTGCCAATCTTGCCCCTGAGGCGTTTAGCCGCCACAATCGCTTCATATTCTGAAGCGATTATCCGATGCAACCGCGTCCTGCTTGGATCTGGCAACAGCCCGACTGGCCCCACTTCCGCTGGGACGAAGCGCGCCTGGCCGCGGGCCTCGCGCGCGCCCGCTTGAGTCAGGGCAAAGCGCTTGGGGCCGCCCGCCTGCTCGACCCCGAGCTCAGCCGGGAGGCGTTTGCCACCATCCTCGTGGAAGACGGCCTGACCACCAGCGCCATCGAGGGAGAGCGGCTCGACGCGGCCTCGGTGCGATCCTCCGTTGCGCGCCGGCTGGGCCTCTCCACGGCAGGACTGCCCGTGCCGCCCCGCGCCGTGGACGGCCTGATCGACGTGCTGTTGGATGCAGCACGGCACCATGAGCAGCCGTTGACGCTCGAGCGCCTGTGCGGCTGGCAGGCGGCCCTGTTTCCGACCGGTTATTCCGGGCTCCACCCCATCCGGGCGGGACAACTGCGCGGCGACCAGCCGATGCAGGTGGTCTCCGGTGCCATTGCGCATGAACGGGTGCACTTCGTCGCGCCACCACGCGAGGTTCTGGACGCCGAGCTTGCCCGTTGCCTGGCCTGGATCGATGATCCGCCCGCGGAGGTGGACGGCCTGATCCGGGCCGGCATCGGCCACTTGTGGTTTGTGACGCTGCATCCGTTCGAGGACGGCAACGGCCGCCTGGCGCGCGCCATCACCGACATGCTGCTGTCCAGGGACGAGGGACAGCCCATGCGACTGTTCAGCGTATCGGCCCAAATCCTGCGGCAACGGCAGGATTACTACGCGATCCTTGAGCGCACCCAGCGCGGCGGACTGGACGTGACCGACTGGCTGGACTGGTTCCTTGCACAGGTCGAGGCGGCTGCCGACTCTGCCGAGACAACCGTCGCCAACACCCTGGCCAAGGCCCGCTTCTGGCTGCGGCACCAGAGCACCCCGCTCAACGAGCGCCAGCGCAAAGTCCTCAACCGGCTGCTGGACGTGGGTCCCAAGGGCTTCGACGGCGGCATGAGCACCCGCAAATACATCGGGTTGACCAAGGTGAGCCGCGCAACGGCCTACCGTGAGCTGGCCGACCTCGTGGCGAAGGATTGTCTGCGCCCGACGGGCAAGGGCGGCAGGAGCAGCAGCTACGAGATCGCGTGGTAGGCGGGCACTGCAATCGAACCGGTCTCGCTAGTCGAGACACTGCACCAGTTCTTCGGTCATGGATGTGCATCCCCGCGGTGGTCGCAGCGAGGAACCCGTCGTCGGCAACCAAAATTTAGCGCCGTCATGCAATCGAGGGCCGAGGCGCCCGGCGGCCATGCCGATCGGCTGACGCCAAGTCTCGCCCGGACGTTCCCGCAGCGATATTGGGGCCATCCGGCAACGGCGCGCTGGTGCACCGGTGCGGGAATGCCGAGACCGCTCGGAACGCCAATTCGTGTCGCCCTGGAGGGCGACGCTCCCAGGGCGACGCCGCCCGCGACCCGGCGATCCTCGCCGTGCGGCAGCGCTCCCCGGCATGAGCACCATTTTTGCGTGGTATTTGGAAAAACCCGTCTACTGAGACGGTTAGCGGTCGCGCGCCGCTGCCTTGGCCGGCCGCTCGTAACCTTTCGGTAAGGTTGCGGCAACTTTTCGGCCC
>NZ_JAJDNQ010000168.1 GCF_022340605.1 Thiohalocapsa sp. | reverse complement strand
TCAAGGTCCTGAGCAACTGGTTCAGCCGCCACTTCTCGGACCCCCAGGTGATGGTGCTGGCGGTGTTCGTGGCCGTCATCTTTGCCGTTGTGCTGTTGCTCGGGGAGATGCTGATGCCGGTGCTGGCGAGCATCGTCATCGCCTACCTGCTGGACGGTTTTGTGACGCTGCTGGAGCGCCGCGGCTGGCCGCGGCTCGCGGCCGTGGTGACCGTGTTCGTGCTGTTTCTGGTGTTCGTCGTCTCGGTGCTCGTGGGCGTGCTGCCGTTGGTGTATCGGCAGGTGTCCGATCTGGTGCAGCAGTTGCCGCAGATGCTCGCGCGGGGCCAGCAAGTGCTGATGGCGTTGCCGGAGCGCCATCCGGAGTTGGCCAGTACCGCCCAGATCGACGCCGCCATGGACGCGATGCGCCGGGAGTTGGTGGGCTATGGGCAGACGTTGCTGTCGATGTCGGTGTCGTCGCTGGTGGGCGTTATCACCCTGCTGATCTACTTCATCCTGACGCCGCTGCTGGTGTTCTTCTTCCTGAAGGACAAGGCGCTGATCCTCGGCTGGTTCGGACGCTACCTGCCGCGCCACCGGGCCATCGCGGATACGGTCTGGGCGGACGTGGATCGGCAGATCTCCAACTATGTGCGCGGCAAGTTCTGGGAGATCCTGGTCGTCTGGGCGGTCAGCTTCGTTACCTTCTCGAGCTTTGGGCTCAATTACGCGATGTTGCTGGCCTTGTTGGTGGGGCTGTCGGTCATCATTCCGTATATCGGCGCGTCGGTGGTCACCGTGCCCGTGGTGCTCATCGCCTGGTTCCAGTGGGGGTGGGGCGCACAGTTCGTCTGGCTCACCGTGGCCTATCTGATCATCCAGGCGCTGGACGGCAATGTGCTGGTACCCCTGTTATTCTCGGAGGTGGTAAACCTGCACCCCGTCGCGATCATCGTTGCGATCCTGGTGTTCGGCGGTCTCTGGGGCTTCTGGGGCGTGTTCTTCGCCATCCCGCTCGCTACCGTGGTGCAGGCCATCCTGACCGCCTGGCCCCGGCCCTTGGAGCGCGTTGAGTGTGGCGACGATGCGGGGCCCATGGTGACCGGTGGCTGAGGCGGCAACCCGCCTTTCCCCAACAACCAACCAAGCGCTTCGCGCAGACGAGACCCTGGGAGCCTCCTATGTTCGAACTGATTCTCGGTCTGGCGCTGTTCTTCAGCGCCCATGCTTTGTCCATCGTGCGGCCCGCGTGGCGGGTGCAGGCCATCGATCGCGCCGGTGAGGTGCCATTCAAGGTCGGCTATTCGCTGGTCTCGATCCTCGGGCTCTGGCTCGTGGTAGTGGGCTATGGTGCCGCCCGTGTCCACGAGCCGGTGCTGCTGTACCAGTCGCCGGTGTGGATGCGGCACGTCACGTTGCTCCTGATGCTGCCCGTGTTCCCGCTGGTGCTGGCGGCCTATCTGCCGGGCCGCATTCAGCGCACGCTCAAGCACCCGATGCTGATCGGGGTGCTGCTCTGGGCCGTGGCGCACCTGCTCGCCAACGGCACCCTGGCGGATCTGCTGCTGTTCGGGAGCTTCCTCGTTTGGGCGGTGGCGGATTTGGTGTCGCTGGCGCGGCGTCAGGAGCCGCCCGTGCCTGGCGCGCCGCCCGGAAAATGGAACGACCTGATCGCGATCGTGGCAGGGCTCGTGCTCTATGTTGCCTTCATCGCGTTCGTGCACCGCTGGCTGTTCGGCGTCGCGCCCATCGGCTGACGGCAGCACTGCCTGGCGACAAGACCCGCGGGCGCGGGGGCGGCAGGTGGGGCGCTGACGCGGCTTGGCGTCGGCGCCCGTCGTGCGATGGAGACGAGCTCAGAAGCGGCAGCGCAGCTTGTCGATCATGTGCAACAAACCGAGCCACGGGTGACGGCGGGGCATTCTCGGCCCCGCGTAGCGCATGACCTCGACGATGCGCGCGCGCCGCGACTTGCTGTAGCAGTGCACGGTGCACTCGCTGCACGGCAGCTTGGATTCCCCGAAGACGCAGACGTCGAGCCGCTGGTTGGCGTAGCGCAGCAGGTCGGCACAGTCGTCGCAGTGGTGCTCGGCATGGCCGCCGTGATGATCGTGGCAGAAGATGCCGATCATCGCGGCGATGGTGCGTCGCTCGCGGCGGACGCGCTTGCCGTTGTTGGCGGGGCGCAAGCCGGCGGCGCGGGGTGGTTGGGTTCGCATCTGCATGGCGCCATTATCCGCGCTGGCGTAACGCATGGATTGACGATTGTCAATTCAGCTTGACATCGCCCGAGCTTGACACGGGCGTTCGCCGCGCGCGCCCTGGCGTGCGGAGTCTGGGCGAATACTGGCCGCAACTCCGAGATCGAGCGGACCGTAGGTCGGGGCAGCGCAGCGCAGCCCGACGCTTGGCGTCGGTAAGCCGTTGATTATCGTGTTCCGACATCGCTAACCCGACCGACACCGAGGGCTTGCCTAGTCTCCTTTGGCGCGCGCGTTGTGGGGAATCCGTAACAGTTTCTTTGGCTACCGCGGGCGTTGCTGCTCCCCACCGGGCGCATTTTGTGTTCTGCTTGGATTTTTTCCTCTTGGCGGCCGCGGCCTGGCGCCGATGCCACGTCTTGATGCAAGGATCTCCCCGATGAGCAAAGCCCCAGTGTTGTTGCTCGGCCTGCCGCTGCTGGCGACGGGCTGCGCGTATCAGGCGTACCCGGACCTGCCCGACGACATCGTCGTGCAGCCGGGCGCCACGGCGGTTGCCGAGCCGCTCGCGCCCACCGCCGATGCCATCGACCACAATGCCACCGGAATGGCCGCGAACGTCTCGGATGTCGCCCGCCGCGAGGCGCAGTTGCCGCCCGTCTCCCAAGAGGTGAAGCCGCCGCCGCCGAATCCCGGCAGCTTGCCGGCGGCTGAGCACCGGCAGCTCAAGATCCTGCTGGGCAATCGGCGCTTCGAGTACCTCGAGGACGGCCAGTTGGTCTGGAGCGGCAAGGTGTCCGCCGGCGCCGGCGAGCATCCCACGCCGCAGGGCGAGTTCCGCGTGACGGCCAAGGACGTCAATCACCGCTCCGGCAGCTACACCAACTACTTCGATTTGCCGACGCCGATGCCCTACGCCATGCAGTTCGACGGGCCCTACTGGGTCCACGAGGGCTATGTGCCCAACGAGCATGCCTCCCACGGTTGCGTACGCCTGCGCCACGATGACGCCAAGTTCGTCTACGCGCGCATGCGCGTGGGCGACCCGGTGACCGTGACCGAGTAGCGCATCGCAGGCCGCGGCGTTCTCTTGGCGCAGACCTCGGGCGACGTGGAGGTGCGCGAGGCGCTGCGTCTCGCCGCCGCCTGTGCCCACGCTGGGTTGCTACAATCGGGGTTCGATTCAACTCGCTCCCACATCGCTTTCGGAGTCCGACCATGCTGCTTACCAACATCGTCCTGCTGCTCGCCTTCATCGGCATGATCGGCATCGCCGTCTATTTGATGCGCGATGACCGGGCCGAGGGCGGGCGTGACAAGCGCCAACAGGTGCGCATCGTCGACACCAGCAAGGACCGAGAGTCCTGAGGATGCAACCGCACTGTCCTCGCGGAATCGTCTCGCGGTAGAATTGGGCGGTTATGGACCTGAACTTCCTGCCATTCGAACAGCCCGTCGCCGAGCTCGAGGCCAAGATCGAAGAGCTGCGCCACGTCGGCGACGACAACGAGATCAACATCGCCGAGGAGATCGAGCATCTCCAGGGCAAGAGCCGGGCGCTGACGGAGCAGATCTTCTCCGGCCTCACGCCCTGGCAGATCTCCCAGCTCTCGCGCCACCCGCTGCGACCTTACTTCCTGGACTACGCGCGGCGCATCTTCGACGACTTTCAGGAGCTGCACGGCGACCGTGCCTTCGCGGACGACCACGCCATCGTCGGCGGGCTCGCGCGCCTGAACGGCCGCGCGGTGGTCGTCATCGGCCACCAGAAGGGCCGCGACACCAAGGAGAAGATTCAGCGCAACTTCGGCATGCCGCGCCCCGAGGGCTACCGCAAGGCGCTCCGGCTGATGCAGCTTGCCGAGCGTTTCGGTCTGCCCATCTTCACCTTCATCGACACCCCGGGCGCCTACCCCGGCGTCGGTGCCGAAGAGCGTGGCCAGAGCGAGGCCATCGCCCGCAATCTTCAGGTGATGGCGACGCTGCGGGTGCCGATCATCTGTACCGTGACCGGCGAGGGCGGCTCCGGCGGGGCGCTCGCCATCGGTGTTGGCGACCGGCTCATCATGCTCCAGTTCAGCACCTACTCGGTGATCTCGCCAGAGGGCTGCGCCTCCATCCTGTGGAAGAGCGCCGATAAGGCGCAGCTCGCCGCCGAGGCCATGGCCATCACCTCGGCCCGGCTCTACGACCTCGGGCTGGTGGATGCGGTGGTGCCGGAGCCCCTCGGCGGCGCCCATCGCGACGTGGACGGCATGGCCGGCGCGTTGCACGACACCCTGATCGAGGCCCTCGCCGAGCTGGACGCCATGTCCATGGAGCAGCTCCTCGCCGCCCGCTACGACCGGCTGCGCGGCTACGGCCGCGTCAAGGACTGATCCGCCTACTGTCTCGCGCGCCAGGCTGCCCGCCGGGTCTGCCGACCATGCGCTCCCCCGTCCCCGCCGCGCGGGAGCGGCTTGATCTGGACCGGCTCGGCCGCGCGCTCGCGGACGCCGTCGGGCACCGGCTCTGGATCGCCTACAGCGGCGGTCTCGACTCCCATGTGCTCCTGCACGCCGCGGTCGGGCTGCGCGTGCGCCTGCGGCTGGACCTGCGCGCGGTGCATGTGCACCACGGCCTGCTGCCGGACGCGGACGCTTGGACGGCGCACAGCGCGCGCGTCTGTGCCGGGCTCGGCGTGCCGCTCGAGGTGAGCCGACTGGCACTGACGCCCGGCCCGGGCGAGAGCGTCGAGGCCGTGGCCCGCGACGCCCGTTACGCTGTCTTCCGCTCGCTGCTGCGCCCGGGGGACGTGCTTGCCACCGCGCAGCACCGCGACGACCAGGCCGAGACCCTGCTGCTGGCGCTGCTGCGAGGTGCCGGCGTTCATGGCCTCGCCGCCATGCCGGCGCGGGCGCCCTTGGGCGCCGGGTTGCTGCTGCGGCCGCTGTTGGCCTTGCCGCGGGCTGCGCTGGCCGACTATGCCCGGGCGCATCGGCTGCGCTGGGTGGAGGACCCGAGCAATGCCGACCCGGCTCGCGACCGCAACCGGTTGCGCAATTTGGTCATCCCCGGGCTGCGGGAGCGTTGGCCGGCGCTGGACCGCACGCTGGCGCGCTCCGCCGCCCATTGCGCCGAGGCGGCCGCGTTGCTGGACGGCTTCGCCGACGAGCTCCTCACCGGCCTCGCCGCAGACACGCCGCGGGCGCTGAGTATCCGCCGGCTGCGCGCGCTGGACGATGCCCGGCTCAGGCTGGTGCTGCGCCGCTGGTTCAAGTGCCAGGGCTGGCCGCCGCCGGACAGCGATCGCGTGCATCGGATCATCACGGAACTGCTGCCGGCCGCCGCGGACCGCCAGCCGCGCGTCTCGTGGCCGGGCTGCGAGGTCCGCCGTCACCGCGACGCCCTGCATGCGCTGGCGCCGCTGCCCCGGGTGCCGGATAGCGCGCCCCTGCACGCGGCAGCCAGCCCGCTGGTGCTGCCGCCGCCCCTGGGCGATCTGGACTGGGCGTGGGCGGATGCCGCGGATGCGAAAGCCGGGGTGAGCGTGTGCTTCGGCGCATCCGGTTTGCGTTGTGAGCGGACCGGGCGGCCGGGCGCCGCCCTCAAGGGGCTCTTCCAGGAGCTCGGCGTGCCGGCCTGGCTGCGCCCGTACGTGCCGTCGCTGCTGGTTGACGGGCGGCTCGTCGGGATCGGCGGCGTCACCCTCTGCGATGGGACGCTGCGCTGGCTGCGCTGGCGCGGGCATCCCTGGGAAGACCGCGGTTGGTTCCTGCCCGAGCTCGCGCGCGGCGACGGCCGCTGAGGAACGGCTGGCACGGCTGCGCGAACCTGAGGCAAGTATCTGTTGCCCATCGATATCGATATCGATATCGATATCGATGGATGCGGGGTGGCCACGCCTCGATTCGCCGATAGCAGGATTTCGGCGAAAGCGCACGAAGCTGGATGCTCAGTCGCTCCCCGCCAGCGCAACGAAGCGCCGCGCGCGCGCGATGAGGCCCTCGTCGCCGGCGTGCAGGTCGCCACCGATGAGCAGGATGCAGTCGCGGCCGTAGAAGGCGCGCAGCTCGCGCACGCGGCCGAGCTGCATGCCGCCGGCCGGCACCGGGAAGATGGGCGCGAGCTCGCCCATGGCATCGGTGCAGCCGGCAAGGATGTCGCGGCATTCGGCCTCGGAATACGCGAACCGGCCGCCGTGGTGGGGGAAGATGGCCGCGTCGGCGCCCGCGAGGCGATGCAGCCGGCCGTAGAGCACCTTGTGGGACAGCCCGGCGTCGGGACTCAGGGCGAGGCCGCCGATGAAGGCGGGATGGCCCAGGATCGGCATGGCCAGCCCGGCATCGTCCGCCAGCGCGCGCATCGCATCCAGCCCGGCGAGACCGGGGCAGAACAGCAGCCCGCCGGCGCCCGCGGCCTTGGCAGCCCTGGCGCGGCGGGCGATCTCGCCGGCCGGCGCGGTGACGTTGGGCAGGTACAGGCAGCGCCGGCCGGTCTCGCGGTTGGCCCGCTCGACCGCCTCGGCGCACCTGCCGATGCGCTCGTCGACGGGGCAGAAGGGCTGATCGGTGAGGCCGTGGTCGTCCTTGATCAGGTCGATGCCGCCCAGGGCCAACTCGTAGGCGAGCGCGGCCAGCGCCTGCGCGGAGAGGCCCATGGGCTTCAGTGCCGTGCACAGCAGTGGCCGGTCGTGCACGGCGAGCAGGCCCCGCAGGCCGGTTATGCCGAAGCGTGGCCCCCGGAAGCCCGCCAACATGCCGTCCGGCAGCGAGAAGTCCATCAGCCGCACGCCCGGCTGCAGCGCCACATTGCCGAACAGCAGGTTGACGAGCTGGGTCAGCTCGGCGCCGGCGGCCTCCACCGGGTAGCGGATGCGCACGTCCCAGGCGCCGCTGCCCGCGGCGGTGAGCGCATCCACGCTGCCGACGATCTGGGCGCGGATCAGTTCACTCGGGATCAGCGCGGCCGGGAACTCAACCGTCTGCTCCAGGCAAATGTCTTGCGCACGGAGCAGCGCCGCGCCTTCGTCCGCGGCTCGGATGCGGTAGATGGCGGTGAGCCGCTCGCCGCTCAGCGAGAGGGCAACGGGGTCATCGATGGGCATGTCACCTCCGGATTTCGGCGCATCCACGCTAGTGTGCATGATGTCGTCGAGTTCGGCGCCGCCAAAGCGCAGCGCTCGAACGCCATGCGCCTGTGCGCCGCTTGTTCGGGGAATTGAGATCGGTCGTCGCCTGATGCTGGGCAGGCGGCTGGCCTGATGTTGCAATAGCATAACGTGGCGTCGCGCAGCCGGCGTTCACCCTAGTCCGAAAGTCAATGCCTCTGAACGCTCTCCGCGCCGGACTCCGGACTCCGGATTCTGGACTCCCGATCCCGCTGTGATCCGCACCCCCGTCGTTCCGCCCTCCGGAACTTGCCCATCCGCCGAACAATCTCCGCCGCCAATGACGCCAGACGCCACCACTGCCCCCGACCTGACCTCCTGCGACCGCGAGCCCATCCAATTCCCTGAGGCCGTCCAGGCCCACGGTGCGCTGCTGGCGCTGAGCGGCCCGGCGCTGACCGTGTGCAGGGTCTCCGCGAATTGCCTCGCGCTGCTCGGGCGCCCGCCGCGGGCGCTGCTGGATCAGCCCCTGGCGGAGGCGCTCGGCGAAACGCTGGTCGCCGCGGTGCGCGCGGCGGACGCGCATTGGCAAGCCGATCCGGGGCAGCCCGCATCCTTTTCGTGGCAGGCACCGGGCGAGATGGACGTCGGTGGCAGGGCATTTTGGTGCGCCGTGCACCGCAGCGCCGGAATGCTGGTGTTGGATCTGGAGCCCCAGCCATCGGGATGGACGCTGGCCGAGATGGAAGGCCATTGGCGGCAGGCGATGGCAGCCATGGCCGCGGTGCGTGCCATGGAAGACCTGGATGCCAAGCTCGCCGCGGCGACGGACCTGTTCCGCGCGCTGACCGG
>NZ_JAJDNQ010000166.1 GCF_022340605.1 Thiohalocapsa sp. | reverse complement strand
CAAGAAGTACACCAACCGCGGCCTGCAGTTCCTGGACCTGATCCAGGAGGGCAACATCGGCCTGATGAAGGCGGTGGACAAGTTCGAATACCGCCGCGGCTACAAGTTCTCGACCTACGCCACCTGGTGGATTCGCCAGGCCATCACCCGCTCCATCGCGGACCAGGCGCGCACCATCCGCATCCCGGTGCACATGATCGAGACCATCAACAAGCTGAACCGCATCTCCCGACAGATGATCCAGGAGATGGGCCGGGAGGCGACGCCGGAAGAGCTCGCCGAGCGCATGGACATGCCGGAAGAGAAGGTCCGCAAGGTGCTCAAGATCGCCAAGGAGCCCATCTCCATGGAAACACCCATTGGTGACGACGAGGACAGCCACTTGGGTGACTTCATCGAGGATTCCGGCGTGATCTCGCCGCTCGACTCCGCCACCGCCGCCGGGCTGCGCGAGGCGACCCAGAACATGCTGGCCAGCCTCACCAGCCGCGAGGCCAAGGTGCTGCGCATGCGCTTCGGCATCGACATGAACACCGACCACACCCTGGAAGAGGTCGGCAAGCAGTTCGATGTCACGCGCGAGCGCATCCGCCAGATCGAGGCCAAGGCCCTGCGCAAGCTGCGCCACCCGACCCGCTCCGAGAAGCTGCGCGGCTTCCTCGACAGCGACTGACGCGGCTGCCGCCGCGTCAGATGTTGCGGGCTTTCGCCCGCAACGGCTTGAGCGCGGTCCCCCGTTCACGCGACCATAGCCGTGGTTGCGCGCACCCGCTCGCCTGACATCATCACTCCGTTCCGGGCCGTTAGCTCAGCGGTTAGAGCAGGGGACTCATAATCCCTTGGTCCTAGGTTCGAATCCTAGACGGCCCACCATAAAAACAAGGACTTAGCGGAAATCGCCGCCTGGACTCGCCGTGCTCTGAGTCCAATTTGAGTCCACTACCCGGAATTCTGTGCTAATTCGTGGCTTGTGGTGCCTACCGGCGCCGCAACGAAACAGGCCCCGGAACGGTTGCAGCCGCGCCGAGGCCCTGACCACCCACCGACCTAGTGCAGAGGTCCGGCGCATGGCTACCGAGCATTGTAAGCCCGCGGTCGGACTCCGGGAGTTCCGACCATGGCGAGCATCACGAAATTGAAGGACCGCAACGGTAAGCCCTGGCAGGTGCGCATCCGCCGCAAGGGCAAGACCATCGTTCAATACTTCAAGACCAAGCGGGAAGCGTCCGACTTCTCCAACAAGGTCGAGGCGGACTTCGACAGGTGGAGCCGCCTACTCGGTGGCGAGCTGAAGAAGCACAGCCTCGCAGACCTGATCGACCGCTATATCCGCCAGTGGTCCGGGAAGGACCACAACACCCCGAGCCGGCTCGCGTGGTGGCGAGAGCACTACGGCGAGTGCAGCCTTGCGGAGTTCAACGACGATACCGTTCGGGAGGCCATCGCGCGGCTCAAGACCGAGCCCGCCCCCCATGGCGGCAAGGTTGTCACCGAGGCCGACAAGCCCCGCAGCGGCCCGACTGTCAACCGCTACAGGGCGGCAATCTCGGCAGCCTACAAGACCGCCATCGACGGCGGATGGTTCGGCGTGAAGGACAACCCCGTTGCCGGCATCCGAGCCGCCAAGGAGAACATCAGCGGCTTCGGCCGTTCCCTGAAGGACGAGGAGCGCCCCACGCTGCTCAAAGCCTGCGATGCGTCAACCATCTGGCCGGCGCTTGGCGTGTTCGTGCGCCTGGCACTCGCCACCGGCGCCCGTCGCGGCGAGCTGTTGAAGCTCGTGTGGGCCGACGTGGACCTGAAACGCGGGAGCCTGCTGTTCCGCGACACGAAGAACGGCGACGACCGCCGAGTTCCGCTGATCGGCGATGCGCTCAAGCGCCTCAAGGCATACGCCAAGGTCCGGCGGATGGATGATCCGCGCGTGTTCCCCGGCCGGACCACCGAGACTCCGCCCCAGGTTGACAAGGCATGGCATGCGGCGCTGACGGCTGCCGGCATCGACAGCCTCCGCATCCACGACCTTCGGCATAGCTGCGGGAGCTACCTGGCCCGCGCCGGCTGCTCGGCATTCCAGATTGCCGCGATCTTGGGTCATCGCAGCGGCCCGCAGCTGACCCAACGCTATGTGCATCTGCACGCGGATGAATCCCGTGAGCTGATGGAAGGTGCGCTTGCTGGCGTGCTGGGGGATGGCTGATGCCACGGAAGCGCGGCCCCAAGCCGAGCGGTAACGCGATGACCAGCACTGAGCGGCAGCGCCGCTTCGTCGAGAAGCTCAGGGCAAGTCCGCCGAGCCCCGAGCACATCTGCATCCGCGTTGTTGGCTTCGAGCGTAGAGCCCTGGACGATTTCGCCGACAAGTGGCGCACCACCCCGGAGAAAGCTGCCGCTCGGCTGCTCCGAGAGGGCATCGACGCCCTCATCCCAAAATCCCGTTAGAACGCAGTTTCATACACGAGAATTCTCGAAAATCGAGAAAAAGGTATTTGCATCATAAATTTGGAGCCGTTGCTCGACTTGTCGCTTGCGGGCTCGGAAACCCGAGTCATAGCGCGTAACGCTCCCCGTCATGCTCTGTCGCACACATCCCCGCAGCGGAGCAGAGTATGAGCACACCGACTCACCATTCCCTCAACCACGACGCCAGCGCCGACGCGACCTCGCAGACGTGCATCACCGACCTATACCCCTTCCGACGCTACGCCCGGGAGGTGTGGGAGCCCCAGGGATTGGGCACAGAGCATGCCCTCCGCTGGTTGGTGCGGCACCGCCACACGAACGGTTTGCTGGCGTGCGGTGCGGTAATCGAGAAGCGGCCCACCAGCGGCAAACGACCACTGATCCTCATCCACGGCCGAAGGTTTGCGCGTTGGCTCGCCACGTCCGACGAGGCCGCGTGATCGGTGGGAGGGGCGAACATGATCTGGGATGCGTTTCTAGGCCGTCTGGATGGGCTGATCCAGACTGGCACCGACCGCTGGGCAGCCCGATGCCCTGCGCACGACGACCGATCGCCGAGCCTGACCATCCGCGATGCCGGCGACCGGCTGCTGTTCCATTGCCACGCTGGCTGCCGTCCCGAGGACATCCTCGCGGTCATCGGGCTCACCTGGAATGACGTGCATACCGGCGACCGGTGGGCGGCTGCCGACCATGGGGAGTGATGACCGCGAGCTATCTCGCTGCCCGCGAGGCTGCCCGCAAGGCCGCCCGTACCGGCATCGATGTCGAGCTGGAGCGGCTGATCGCGCAGTTCGCCCGCGACGACATGCGCGCAGGCCGTGACCTGTCTGTCGAGTCGCGAGCGCGCGTCCGGCTCGCCCTGGATCGCCTCCGGGCGGCGGCACACGAAGGGCAGCAGCATGCCGGATGACCCCCTGCTGGACGAGATAGAGGCCGCGCTAGGTGCCGAGGTGCCAGCGCTAGCGGAGACCAACGGCACGCGGTCGCGGTCTGCCACTGACCGCAAAACACCTGCCGTCATCCTGCGTAGTGGCGCCGAGCTGACCCCCGAGCCCGTGCGCTGGCTGTGGTCCGGCTGGCTCGCCGCCGGCAAGCTGCACATCGTCGCGGGAGCCCCCGGCACCGGCAAGACGACCCTCTCGATGGCCATCGCCGCGACCGTGACCATCGGCGGGCGCTGGCCCGATGGCAGCGCCGCACAGACCGGTGACGTGGCGATATGGTCCGGTGAAGATGACCCCGCGGACACCCTGCTTCCGCGACTATTGGCCGCCGGAGCCGACCCGAAGCGCGTGCACTTCGTCGCCGCGGTGCGGGATGCAGACGGCACCCGCCCGTTTGCGCCGGCCGAGGACATGCCGGCGCTCTCCGACGCCTTGTCGACCCTCCCAGAGCCACCGGCGCTGCTGATCGTGGACCCGGTGGTGTCGGTGGTCGGCGGAGACAGCCACAAGAACGCGGAAGTTCGACACGCGCTGCAACCGCTGGTCGATCTGGCGCAGCGGCATCGGTGCGCCGTGTTGGGCATCTCGCATTTCAGCAAAGGGACCGCAGGCCGTGACCCTGTGGAGCGCGTCACTGGCAGTCTGGGCTTCGGTGCCCTGGCTCGCGTCGTCATGGCGACGGCCACGCGTGCCGACGAGGACGGCGGCGGTCGCTTGCTCGCCCGCGCGAAATCCAACCTTGGCCCCGATGGCGGCGGATATGTTTACGACATGGAGACCTGCCAGCCCATCAGCGGCATCGAGACGACCCGCATCCTGTGGCGCGAGGCGCTCGATGGCTCCGCCCGTGAGCTGTTGGCCAGCGCCGAAGCTGTCACCGACGGCGAGGAGCGCAGCGCCATGGATGAGGCTCGCGAGTTCCTGATGGACGAGTTGGCCGCCGGGCCGATGCCCAGCAAGGACGTGCTTCGCGACGCCCGCCAAATGGGCATTGCGGACAAGACCTTGAGGCGAGCGCAGAAGGCACTCGGTGTCATCGCCGAGAAGGCCGCATTCCAGGGGGGTGGCGCTGGCGACTGCCGGACCACCACCGACCCGGCGAAGGTAGCCAAGATGGCCCGAAGATGCCCAACCCTGAATCGTGGCCATCTTCAGGGCCGTTGGCCATCTTCAGCGAGCCGAGCTTGAGCGAAGTCCCTGAAGGTGGCCAAGACTCCCGAAGGCGGCCATCCCAGGAAGATGGGCATCTTGCGGGCACCTTGGGCGCATTGACGGCCGACGAGCGCGCCGACATCGAAGTTTGGCTGGATGCCATCGGCGAGACCGATCCCGTAGACCGCGCCGACTACCTGCGCCGTGCCGATGCCGACCCCGCCGCCGCATCGGCCGCGCTCGCGCTGGCGAGATCGCGCGGTTGACTGCGGGGTGCGCCGGCGCACTCGCCTCCGTCCGCCGCATGGACGGCGAGCAATCGGGCGCCCGATACGCCTCCTGCACCCCCACCGGCGAGAGCGACCGCGGCGTAAGTGCATAGCGGCGGCGCGAAGACTTCGAGCGAGATTGAGCCCCGCCGAGCGTGCACCAGAGCCCCCTTAGAGCCGTCAAACCGCTGAGCCACGTGGCCGTGCCGGCATTAGCCGACGTGGGCCATACAGGGTTGCGAAGACGCCAAGGCACGGACGCCGAGACCGCATCACGCGCGATGCCGTCCGTCGACCGCCCCCTGCGGCGCGCCGCCTGATCGAAGGTCGCGTCCACCGGTAGCGCACGACCCCCGGCTCGCGCCTCACTGACTCTCTCGGAGCGATTGGCCCCATGGCTCGTGACCGGTCTCGCGACAGCGCGTGGCACCGCTGAGCCTTTCGTGACTGCGACCGGTACGCCCGCGCGCGCGTGCGCGCGTGCGGGCGCGAGTCCCGCGACTAGATCGTGTTCGACGCATGACCGCCTCGCTGCGGTCCCTCTACCCGCATCGACACGCCACCAAATCTAGTGCTTTCACTGTTCTTGCGTTAGGATTTCTCCCCATTCCGTGCAGATGGAGCCGACGCGGCCTGCCCAACGCACATGGTCAAGCTGGAAGACATTACAGCCGGCGTACAGCTTCAGGGCCTCGCATCCGCCGGCCCGGCGACGGTGATCCAGACCGAGCGGGTCGGAGACGATGCCCTCACGGTCTACTTCAAGGCCGGGGACGGCCCGCTGGATGACCGGCTGCTGTTCCGCGACGACGAGCCGGACCTGAGCCTCGTGGAGGCCGGCCGCGCCTGGTCCTTCGATGCCGACGGCGAAGACCTCAAGCTCGCCGCCGAGGCCTACCGCATCCACCTCGCCCACCTCTTCGACCCGATGATGGCGGTGCACAGCAGCAACGTCGAGCCGCTGCCGCACCAGATCACCGCCGTCTACGAGTCCATGCTGCCGCGCCAGCCGTTGCGCTACGTGCTGGCCGACGACCCGGGCGCCGGCAAGACCATCATG
>NZ_JAJDNQ010000165.1 GCF_022340605.1 Thiohalocapsa sp. | reverse complement strand
CAGTCAGGGCACCAGTCAGGGCGCGAGTGAGCCATTGATTGTCGGGTTACGCTATCGCTACCCCGACCTACGATGCCCTCGATTTTGGCGTTGCGGGCAATATTTGCCCAGTCTCCACCGCGGCGGCGGGCCAAGGGGTTTACCGATATGTATTGGATCGTCGCTCTGCTGGCATTGGCCGAGCTCGGTATCGGATGGTCACTCGACTACCTCCCGGTGGGCTCGCAGGACGCCGAGATCGCCGCACTGATTCATATCGCGCTCGGCATCGTCCTCGCGGTGCTGGTCGTCATCACGCCGATCTGGCGGCTCTTCGCCCGCTCGCCGGACCATTCGCATGGCCGTCCGCGCTGGCTCCAGATCGCATTGGTGGTGTTCGAGTCGCTGCTGTTCAGCCTGCTGCTCGTGACCGCGCTGACTGGCTACCTGGCGTGGGCCTTCAGCGGCGGAGCGACGCCGAGCTGGACGCAGTGGCTGCCGCCGTCGTTACCCATCGGCCAGCACGTGGACGCCCTGTTCAGCCAATGGCACGAAATCACCGCCATCGCGGTGACGGTCCCGATCATCGGTACGCTGGCGCTGCTCACGTGGAGTGCGCTCAAGCGGCCACCGCGGCCACATCATCGGCGCGTGCTGGTGCCGCCCGTGGCAACGTCGGCATCTGAACCAGCACCAACATCGGCACCCGCACCAGCACCCGCACCGGCACCGGCGTCGAGCAATGAGCCGGAGACGCCGCCGGACGAGGATTTGCTCGCCAACAGCCGGGGGCTCGCGCGGAACCTGAAGATCTTCGGCAGCGTCGCGTTCTGGGTGCAGCTTTGCCTGGGGCTCATCGCCGTGCTGCTGTTGATCGTCACCACCTCGAGCAGCTACTACGAGGAAAACCAGCCAACGCTGTACGGCTTCTCATGGGGCAAGGGTATCGTCTGGGCCTATCTCTCGCTCGGCGTACTCGCGCTCACGGTCATCGGCTTTTATTCCTGCATCGTGCTCGCGCGCTCGTTGAAGCGCGGCGAGATGGCCGAGGGCACCGGGGCGAGTGTCAAGCGGCTGGTCTCGACGATCAACTTCGGCAGCGCGCTGGGCCTAACACTGGCGATCCTCGGCACCGCCTTCAGCATCGCGCTGCTGATCTCGAAGACCGTCTCCGAACCGCCGGGCATCGCGATCACCAATCCCCAGTCCATCGTCCGCGCGGTCGATGTCTTCGTCCTGCTTGCGAACTTCGAGATCGTCGTCGCGCACTTCATCGGCATCCTGATCTGTCTGTGGATCCTCAATCGCCTCCACCGCTTCAACTTGTGACTCATCATCGTGCCCGAAACCGGCTACCGCCCTGAGGAGACCGGGCAAGTATTCGACCTACGATGCGCTCGATTTCGGCGGCGCGGCCAGTATTTGCCCAATCTCTCCGCTCGGCCACCCCGCATGCGCCCCGTTTGGGTTGTTGCCGAGGCGCGGCTAAGGATCGCAGCAGCTCTTGTGGGAGCGGCACTCTTGGTGCCGCGACCGGCGGTAAGACAGCACGCCGTGCCCTGAGTCACTGCCAAGCGGCAGGCAACCTCTCCCAGCCATTCTCGCGCCACAAAAGGCAGTGGCGCTCCCACGCCGCCGCGCCTGGAGCAGCTGTTGTGGGAGGGCGGGTTAGCGCAGCGTAACCCGACAATTCACAGCTTACCGGCGTCCAGCGCCAGGTTACGCTGCGCTAACCCGACCTACGATCCGCTCGATTTCGGTGCTGCGAGCAGTACTTGCCCAGTTCCTTCGCTCCCCCGCCCGAAGTGCGCGCCGTTTCAGTTGATTCTGAGGCGTGGCTAAGCCCTCACCCCCGGGGCTACTGCCGCGCCGCCGCAATCAGTTCTCGAACTTGAAGAAGATGTCCGCGCCCTGGGTGCCGCCGGTCTCGGCCTGTAACTCGATCCGGTTGGAGAGGTCGTAGCGCATCTTGATGGTCTCGTTGGCGTCGCTGGTGGCGCCCTCGTATTCCATGTAGATCTTCGGCGTGATATAGGTACCCACCGCCAGGGCGCGCTTGTCAGCCGCGGCATTGCGGGTCGGCGGTATGCCCGTGATCAGGTACTGCGTCACCTGGGACTGGGTCAACTCCGGGTTGGACTCCGAGAAGAACGCGAGCTTGGGATGGCGCAGGGTACCCAGCACCCGCACGCCGGCGGTCACGTCGCCGCCCTCGCGCTGGGCGTTCAGGATCAGGCCGGGGTTGGAGATGGGCGTCTTGGCGAACACGACGACGCCCTGCTCGATGGTGAGCGGCTTGCCGATGGCGGTGAGCACGCCCAGCGTCGGCAAGGTCACGCGGTAGGTGCCGTCGACGATCTTGAGCTGCCCGTCGCCCAGGATCTGGTCGCCCCGCGGCGCCTTGGTGATGCGCAATTGCCCGCGCAGCAGGCCGCGCAGGCCGAAGGCGTCGATGGACACCTTCTCGCCGAGCTTGGCGAGCACATCGATGCTGAGCGGCAACGGCTGCTTCTGCTGGCTCTGCGTCTCCACGACCACGTCCGGTGACGGCTCCACCGCGCCCGCCGGCACCGTGCGCGGCTTGATGCGCGCCTCCGGCACGTCGATCTGACCCCGCACAGCGGTGCCCCCGGGGCCGACGCCGACGTTCATGTCGAGCGACAGCAGCGCGAAGTATTCGCTGCTGTCGGCAACCTTGAGCTTCTTGCCGCGCACGCTCACCTGCGCCGCCGGCTTCGCGCCGGCGAGGTCCACCGTGCCGTTCAGGTCCAGGCGCCCGCCGCCCACATTGGCGCCGCCGGTGAGATCGAACCCGCTGGCACCCCGGCTCGTTGCGGTGAGGCTTCCATTGGACACCGTCGTGCCGTAGAGCGGCAGCCGCAGCCCAAGGTTGCGCGCCTGCAGTTGCCCGCCCAGGTTCGGCGCACCCAGGGTACCGGCCAAGCGCACGTCGCCCTCGATATTGCCGGTGACGTTGTCGATATCCGGAAACAGGTTGGAGATCACGGACAGCTCGGAGAGGTTCAGCCGCAGGTTGCCGCGCAGCGCCTGGGATGAACCGCTGTTCAGCCGGAATCCCGGCAGTGTCACCTCGGCTTGCGCGCCCCCGACACGGGCGAGCGGCAGATTGAAACTCGCATCCAGGGCATTGGCGCCGGCCCGCACGTCGAGCCGCGTACCGGAGAAGGTCAGCTTGTCCTTGTTCTCGTCGTTCAGCGACAGCACGACCTCGCCGGTGGGCACCTCCACGCGGGCACTGCCGGTGAGCTGGTTGCCCTCGCCGCGGAAACGGCCGTCGGCGCGCACGTAGCCCTTCATCACCAGGAGCTCCGGCAGCAGCGGGTTCAGGATGTTGAAGTCGATGCGATCGGCGTTGAGCGAGACCTCGAAGCGCCCCGCCTGCGGCTGCTCGAAGCCGACGCAAGCGCCGGAGCCGGCGCCATTGCCGAGACAGAGGGGGCCGACCTTGGCGGCACCGCCGGCGTAGTCGAGGGGCGCCAGGCGCTGTAGGCTCCAGGTGCCGAGCGTCTGCGTCGTCAGCGTCAGCTCGCCGAGGCTGCCCTTGTAGTCGAAGCTCGGGCTCAAGCCGCCGTTGACGGCCAGCTTCACGCCAAGCGCCTCACCGCCGAGGGTCGCCTTCAGGCTATGGCTGTCCATGCGGCCGCGGCCCTGCACGGACAGGGTCTCGAAGCGCTGTCCGCCGGCGACGAGGTTGCTGCCGGTGATGTCGATGTTGAAGTCGCCGCCCGCGCCCAGCCCGACATCCACGCTGCCGTCGATCGCGGCGATGCCCTGCCCCGAGACCTCGGCATCCCGCCCCTTGAAACTGAGCCGCACGCGCGGCGCAGCGAGGGTGCCGCCGACCTTGCCGTTCGCGTCCAGGCTGCCGGCGCCGCCCGGCACCAGGGCGGCGAGGTCCGGCGAGGTGAAATCGAACCGGAAGTCGAGCTGCTGATCGGCGAGACTGCCGTCGGCGGTCAGCCGCGTGCTGCCGGAGCCGGCGGTGAGGTTCTCCACGCGGATATTCTTGCCCTGCATGCTGAGCGCCGCATCGAGGCGCACAGGATAGCCGCGCAGCTTGCCGCTGACGTCGCTGATGCGCGCCGAGAGGTCCGGCCCCTGATCGGTCATCCGGCCCTGGCTCTGCACCTGCCCGCCGATGCTTCCAGGCCACTCGGCGAGCAGGCTGCCCGGATCGAGATCCTTCAGCGTCAGCGCCGCGTCCCAGCTCAGCGCCGGCGCCCAGGCGACCCGTCCGGTGCCGTCGATACGGCCCTTCAGCGCCTTGATCTGAAGCTTCTCGAGCTGGACCGCCTTGGCGTCGCCCTTGCCGCCGATGTCCACCACCGCGGGCGGATAGTCGCCGACGGCGGCGCTGCCCTGGACCTTGAAATCGAAGCCCTGTTTCAGCCCGCCGGTACTGGTGAGCTTAAAGCCGACCTGCCCGTCCAGCCCGGGATACTGGCGACCGGGGTCCAGGTCGTTGGCGGTGAGCGCGAGGTCCCATACCGGCGTGGGCGACCACGCCAGCTTGCCGCCGCCGTCGATGACACCACCCAGGGTTTCGACGGTCAGGGTGTCGACCTGCACTTGCTTGAGATCGCCCTTGCCGGCGAGGTTCATCACGGCGTCCGGGTAGGCCTTGAGCTGGGTGACGATGTTGGCGTCGAAGCCATAGCCCTGCTCCAGCCCACCGCGGGAGTCGGCCTTCAGCGCCACCTTGCCGTCGAGCCCCGGCACCTGCAGGCCGGGGTCGATGTCCGCGGCGGTAACGGCGATGTCCCAGGTCACCGCTGGCGACCAGGCGGCGCTGCCCTTGGCCTCGATGCGGCCACCGAGCGTCTCCACCAGCAGGCGGTCCACGCGGGTCGCCTTGGTGCTGCCGTTGCCGCTCAGGTCGATGCGCGCCTCGGGGATGTTGGCGCCGTACAGCTCGGCGTTCAGGGTGTAGCCGAAGGCGTCCAGGTCGCCGACGACGTCCAGCTTGCCGAGCGGCGCCTCCACCAGCGCCTTGCCCGCGAGCGGCCAGCGCAGCCGCTCCCAGGCGCCGTGGATGTCGAATGCGGGCGTCGGTCCGGACAGGTCCGCGTGGCCGGTGAGGTCGAGCATGGCGCCGGAGCCGGTCTCGTCCACGCGCACGGTGTTCAGCGTGAGTCGCTGCTCGGCCCAGGCGAGGTCCAGCTTGGCGGAGAGCTTGCCGACGTCGGGAAGGTCCGGCGCATCCCCGGACAGGCTGCCGGTGACGCTGCCTTTGTTCAGGTCGCCACTGCTATCGAGCCGCGCGGTGACGTTCACGGCGGGGGCGTCCGGCACGATGGCCGGCAGGTCCAGGCGCTCCAGGTGCATGTCAGCCCGCCAGGACGGTGCGCTCAGCACGTCGTGCACGGTGGCGTCGAGGGTCAGCACCACCGCTCCCTCCACGCGGTTGTGGATATCGAGCGCCGCCAGGGTGCCGCCGATACTGCCGGCGCCGCTGAGCTCCAGTGCCGGCGGCCGCCGGAAGCGCCAGTCGAGCTTGAGATCCACCGGATAGTCGCCGGTGAGCTGGGCCTTGCCCGCGGCCGTGGCGCTCGCCTCGGGCTGGGCGAGCTGGGCGCTGAGGCGGCGCAGATCCACCCGATCGGACTCCGCGGTGGCGGAGAGCTCGGCACGGGTGAGCAGAATCGCCGTATTCTCCGGTGCGCCCTTCTCGCGGATGCTCAGCCGCTCCACCAGCAGGCGCTGGATGTCCACCTCGATGGGGAGGCGGATCTGCTTCGGCAGCTCGAAGGGCTCCTTCTTCGCTTTGGGCGTGGACACAACGTCGACGTCCGCGACCGTCAGGTCATCGATGTGCAGCCGGCCGATGAGCAACGCGCCGGGCTGCCAGTCGAGGTGCAGGTGACCGACTCGCACCGACAGCCCGGGGAGCTCCAGCATCACGTCCCCCAGCGTCAGCTCGCCGAGCACGCGGCCGTCCACCTGGCCGACGGTGATCATCTGCGGCGCGAGCTCCTCGGCCAGGCCCACGGCGGCGCGCAGGCCGGTCTGCGTGCCCAGCACGAAGCCTAAGAGCAGCACTACCAGCAGCAGCACGACGCCCACCACCCGCAGCAGCAGGCGGAGCAGCTTCCAGCCGATGGACGATTTGCCGGCGTTACGTCTGGGCATGGGGCTTGGGGTCCTGAGCGCTATCCGTCAAGGGTAACCGCGCGGCATCCCACGCCGCCATCGCCTGCGGCGATCCTGTGAGCCACTTAACGCGGCAACGGTGGTTGAACGGTCCGGCGTCGACCATGAGCGCCTCCGCCGCCGTGGGAGCGCCGTCCTCGGGGCGACGCGCGCCCAATCGCGGCGGGGACGCCGCTCCCACGGGGTCATCACGTTGGACGGAGTTGTGATCAAGGCCGACGCTCCCAAGGGTGCATCCCGCAGGGTGTCCGGCAAGGCACGGCGAGGCGGAATCGTCATTCGCGGCTCAAAGATCCGGCCCAAGCCCCAGGTGCAGCCTGAACCCCGCCGGGTCCTTGGTGATCGCATAGGCGAGGTCCACCCGGATCGGACCGATCGGCGTCGCGAAGCGCAGACCGCCGCCGACGCTTTGCTCCCACGCGGAGTTGTAGGTCGGGTCGAAGGCGTTGCCGAAGTCGGTGAACACCGCCACACCCCAGGGGCCTTTGATGGTGCGGTCGTACTCCAGGCTGCCGACGGCCAGGAAGCGCCCGCCCACCACCTGGCCCGTGGCCGGGTCGATCGGTCCCAGCGCGTCCAGACCCCAGCCGCGAATGCTGCTGTCGCCACCGGCGAAGAAGCGTTGACTCGCCGGCACGTCCTGCAGGCTGGGGGCCCAGGTGGCGCCCAGGTCGGCGCGGGTGATGAAGCGGTTGCGGGCGCCTAAGGTCTTGATCCACTTAACGCTGGCCGTCCCGGACAGAAAGCTGGTCTCGGACAGCACGTTGCGTGCCGTACCCTGGACCAGGAATCGCACCCGGTAGCCGTTCTTGGTGTTGATGGGGTCGTCTGCATCCACCCTTGACCACGCCACATACGGGACCAGCCCATTGAAGGTATTGTTCGGCTCGTCCGTGATCTTGTAGTCCTCGTAGCGATAGTCGACGCCGATGTCCCGCCGCCAGCCACTGCGGGTGAGAATGGACTGCGCGGCGCCGACCTTGAACTGCGTCCCCTGTCGGCTGGCGGTGTCGTAGGAGTAAAGCTCCGGACGGATGACGTAATAGTCGGACAGCGGATTGCGGAACGGAATCCGGTAGTCGGCGACCAGCGACTGGGTCACTGGCGCCACCTGGATCTCGGCCTTCAGCTTGTGCCCGCGCGGGCCGATGTAGCGGCGCCGATAATCGAGGCTGAAGCGCGGCCCGATGTCCGTCGCGTAGCCGACGCCGACTAGGTACTTGTTGGGCTTGTTGCGCTCGGCCACGACGCGGATCGGGACCTGGTGATCAGGCCCGGCCTGGTCCATGAGCGGCACGATCTCGACGTTTTTGTAGTACTCCATGGCGACGAGATTGCCCTGCAGTTGCAGCAGCAGGTCCGGGTCGTAGACGTCGCCCGGCTTGAAGTCCACGAACTTCTTCAGGTAGGCGTCCGACAGCAGGTCCTGCTTGAACGTCACGTGCCCGAAGTAGAAGCGCGGGCCGGTTTCGAGATGGAACTCGATGTGGGCGTCGTAGGCGACCGGATCGATCAGCACGACATGCCGGACGAGGTCGGCGTCCAGATAGCCCTGCTCGGAGGCGATGGCCGTGATCTCGTTCTTGGCCTTGTCGTAGTCGGCGTGCAGCAGGACATCGCCCGGCTGCATCGGGAACTTTTTCGGAAATGCGGGATTGTCCGCGCCGGCTCCGGTGATCTGGTAGTCGACAGAGGCAATCTTGACGGGCTGGCCCGGGTCGATGCGATAGGTGGCCACCCAGCGGTCGTTGCCCTGTTCCGGCTGCTTCAGGCTGTCCTGCACCTGCACCCGGTAGAGGCCGAAGGGCGCCAGCGCGTTGCGGATCTGCTCCGGTGCCCGGCGGTGCAGGGCCAGCAGCAGCGGCACCGTGAGGTTCTTCTTGCCTTGCTCCTGGTAGATGGCGAGCAGCGCCAGGACGTTCTTGCGCTCCTGGCCCTCGACGCCTTCGACGTTCACCTGCAACGACACGGCCGCCGCCGGCAACGGCAGGCACAGCGCGATACACAGCAGCACGCGCCGGGCCCGGGAACGCCGGCGGACAAGCTGACACCAGCGCTGGCTAATGGCAGAGGGCATAGCGAAGATACTAGTGAAGACAAGTCAATATGCAACTCTTTTCAACGCGTTTATGACGTATCCATTCCGTGTCCGCGGCCATCGCCCGGGCCCGGCCCCAGACTGGACCCCGGGCTGGGCTCAAGACTGGGCTCAAGACTGGGCTCAAGACTGGGCGCGCCGCCCCGGAGCTCGGCGCGCAGCTCGGCGAGATCCGCCCGCAGCCGGCTCACCTCCGCCAGCACCCGGCCGGTGTCGTCGTGCATCGCCCCTTCCACCTCCCGGCGGTCCGCGGCATGTCCGGCCTCGTGCATGGTCTGCATGGTATCCACGATGATGCCGATGAAGAGATTCAGCATCGTGAAGGTGGCGATGAGGATAAAGGGCACGAAAAAGGCCCAGGCGGCAGGATATGCCGCCATCACCGGGCGCACGATGCCCATCGACCAGCTCTCCAAGGTCATGATCTGGAACAGCGTGTACATGGACGCGCCGATACTCCCGAACCATTCCGGAAAGTCCTGTCCGAACAGACCCGTCGCCATCACCGCGAATACGTAAAACAAGAGCAGCATCAGGCCCGCAATCGACGTAATGCCCGGGATCGCCGCCAAGAGCGCCTCCACCACGAAGCGCAGCCGCGGCACCGTGGACACCAGCCGCAGTACCCGCAGCACGCGCAGCGCCCGCAGCACCGCCAGCGGCCCGCTCGCCGGCACCAGCGCGATGCCCACCACCACGAAGTCGAAGACGTTCCATGCGCCGCGGAAGAAACCGAGCCGAAACGCATAGATCTTGAGGCCGATCTCGACGATGTAGATCGCCAGCGCCACGCGATCGAGCAGGTGCAACAACCCGCCCCAGTCCGACCTGATCGATGCCGAGGTCTCCAGCCCCAGCGTGACGGCGTTGACGACAATCACGGCGATGATGAAGCGCTGCACCGGGGCAGATTCGATCCAGGCGCCGATACGTTCGCGGGACGACATGCGAAAAACTCCTGGCTTGTCGGGTTGATTCGAAAATGAGGCGCGGGCGCCGATCATAACTTGGCCCGCCGCCGTGGGAGCGCCGTCCTCGGCGCGACGGGCACCCGATCGCGTCGAGGACGCCGCTCCCACCGGGCCACGGCACTGGACGGAGTTGTGATCAAGACCGAGGTGCGGGGCCGGACGAGGCGTTGACGCAGTGCGGAGTGCGAAGTGCGGCGCGGGACGCGCGGCGCATCGAGAGCGGAAACCCGGCGTACGCGCCACGTGCTTCGGACTTCGGACTTCGGACTTCGGACTTCGCACTCCGTACTTTTTCGCCGCTCCATCACACGCCCGCGCTAAGCTTTCTGGGCTACCCATCCGCTGCACGAGCACGATAATGGACGAGATCCGCGTCGAGAGCTGGAGCGATCTCCAGGAGGCCCTGTTCGCCGATGCCTGGATCCCCGAGCTCGGGCGCTATCGCTCCCGCTACGCCTTCCGCGGCCTGTCCGACGCTCGCTATCGGCTGGAGACGACGCTGTGCCGGCTGGGCGGCGATTATGCGGTGCTGGAGCGGCACCTGCTGCGGAATTTTCGCAAGTATGCCCATCGCCGCGTGGTGGAACGGGACTCGGTCTGGCACTGGCTCTCCGTCGCCCAGCACTATGGCCTGCCGACGCGGCTCATGGACTGGACCTACTCACCCTTCGCGGCGCTGCACTTCGCCACCGCCAACATCGATCTCTTCGACCGCGACGGCGCCATCTGGGGCGCCAACTATCTGCGCACCCACGAGCTGGTGCCGGACATGCTGGCGGAATGCCTGGCGCGCGAGGGCGCCAACGTGTTCACGGTCGAGATGCTGTCGGAGACGTTCAAGTCCCTGGAGGAGCTGGACGCATCCTGTCCGCGACCCTTCGCGCTCTTCTTCGAGCCGCCCTCCATCGACGACCGCATCGTCAACCAGTTCGCGTTCTTCTCGGTCATGTCCGACCCACGGCTGACCATGGATCAGTGGCTCGTCGAGCACCCGGGGCTCGCGCGTAAGATCGTGGTACCCGCGAGCCTCAAGTGGGAGATCCGCGACAAGCTCGACCAGTCCAACGTCACCGAGCGGGTGCTCTTCCCCGGCCTGGAGGGACTCACCGCCTGGCTCAAGCGCCATTACAGCCCTAAGGGATAGGGCCGAGCACTGAGGGCTGAGGGCCGCGGCGGATCCCGCCTGATACGGCCCGAAGAGCAGACGGGAGGATAGAGGCCGCTCCTTGCCCGTGTCGCCCTCCAGGGCGACACCCCCAGGGCAACGGCCGGAGTGTCGCCCTTGTATCTTGGCGCCGTGGGGATTAGCTACCCCCACACAGGGAGCGGGTAAGCCCGCTGTCGCCGTGGTTTCTCGGCTCCGGCCCCACCCGGGTTGGCGTCCTGCAAAATTGCCTGAAACGGGGTACTAGTCCTGCGCGGCAAACCGCCCCGCCCCCAACAACGGCGCCTGCTGATTCAGGATCACCCGCACGGGCATCCGCTCCATCAGCGAGCGCATGCGGCCTTTCTCCAAGAAACCCTGCTGGAAGCCGCCAGCGCGCAGCAGATCCAGGTTCTTCGGCGCGATACCACCGCCGAGATAAACGCCGCCGAGTGCCATGTGCTTGAGCGCCATGTTGCCCGCCTCGCGGCCAAAGAGGACCGCAAACAGGTCCATGGTCTCGGCACAGACCGGACAGCCCGAGTCGGCGCTCTCGGCGACCGCCGCGGCCAGGTCGCCGTCGCCGGCCAGCGCCGATGCCACCGCCGGCGGATGCTCGGCGCGGTGGAAATCAGCCAGGAAGCTGTAGATGTTGCCGATGCCCATGCCGGACACCACCCGCTCCCAGCTGACACGCCCGAAGCGCCCCTGAAGGTGCTGGAGCAAGGCAAACTCGCGCTGGTCGGTCGGTGCGAAATCCGTGTGCCCGCCCTCGGTGGCGAAGGCGTGGTGGCGCTCGCCGTCCCAGTACAGCCCGGCCTCACCGAGGCCGGTGCCGGGGGCTACCACACAGGCGTTGCCACGCGCCTCGCCCGACGCGTCGGGCTCACCCGCCTGGACTTCGGCAAGATCGTCGGCGCCGAGCGCCGCAACGCCCCAGGCCACCGCCTCCAGATCGTTGAGGAGATGCACGCGGCCGAGGTCCAACGCCTGCTCCAGCTCGGCCGCATCCACCTCCCAGGGGAGATTGGTGGTCTTGCTGTGCCGGTCCACCACCGGCCCGGCGATGGCGAAGCTGCCCGCATCGCAGACCGCGCCGGCTTCGTCCAGATAGCGCCGCACGATGTCCGCCAGCGCACCATAGTCGCCGCTCGGATAGCGGACCGCTTCGGACACGGCGACCTGATCGCCGTCCACCTCCGCCACTGCGAGGCCCGTCTTGGTGCCGCCGATGTCGCCTACCAACACGCGCATGTCGTTTCTCCGGCTGCTGTCTTGACTTGGGTCAAGATCATAGCAAGCCGCCGGAGGAGCCGCTTCACACTGGTGGATCGGGCCACCGCGCGGGGACTCCGCGCGGCGACAGCGGCGCCGAACGGCGCCGCAGACAGATGTCCTACTTGGACTTGGACTCCGCGGCAGGCGCAGCGGGCGCGGCCGGTGCCGGCCAGGCGTAGGTGGGATAGCCATAGCCATAAGGAGAGCCGCCCCAGGCGTACGGATAGCCACCCCAGCCATAGCCCGGATAGCCGCCCCAGCCATAGCCAGGATACCCACCCCAACCGTAGCCAGGATAGCCGCCCCAGCCACCCCAGGGACCACCCCAGCCGCCCCACGGGCCGCCCCAGCCGCCCCAGCCGGGTCCCCCGAACCAGTTGAACGGGTTGAACGGACCCCAGAAGGCATTTGCCGAGCCGGCGGCGAACAGGGTCGCGGCGGCCAGACCTGCGGCAAGCAACAGACGCTTCTTAGCGAGCATTGGGTTACCTCCGTCGTTGACATCGCGAATCGACGGGACCGGCCCAGTGGACTCGGCCCGAATTGAGCTTAGGCAGGCAATCGCCGCCCTGGGTTGACGTATGTCAATTTCGTAATATTCGCATATGCTTACTCAACTTTATACGGAGAGCTGCTGCGGAAAGTACGAAGTGCGAAGTGTGGGGTGCGGGGTGCGAGACGCGGACACCTACTGCAGGGGTCGCGCAGTTTGGCTGCCCCGCAGACTTTGGGTACGACAGCCCGCTTGCTTGAGCCGGTCTCTGTTAGGTGTTTCGGCCCCGCGATGGCGCCGTCCCCTGCCGGCTAGTATCGAAGCGAAACGGCGCCGCGAGCGTACCGTGCGGCAGGCGCAGCAGCACGCGGGCCTCCCAGGTCATGCGGTGGCGCACGCAGATGGGGAGCATGCCGCGGCCGGTGTAGTGGCCGGGTTGGTCCGGGGATGGCGTCAGGGTGACGCGGTTGTAGCCCATGTCCATGTCGACGCCGGCGAAGTCGAGCTCGACGCGCTCGGGCCGCGGCAGGCCGGTGAGCCAGGCGTCGATGGTGAGCGGCTGTGCCGCGGGGATGCCGCGGGGGCGGACGGCGAGTTGCACCCGGCCGCCGTCGCCGAAGTGCACGCTGCAGTCGGCGCGGGTGACGTCGCAGGCGGGGTTCAGCGGCGCGCGCTCGGCGATGGGCGGGAAGAGGATGGGCCAGGCCTTGTAGACCGCGGTGCCGATGACAGCGGCGGCGAGCAGGGCGACGGCGAGCCAGAGGATGACCCGGAGGGGATCAGGGCCGGGGTCGGCTCGGCGGTTGCTGACAGGTTGGTGCATGTGGTGGTGGCGCCCCGGTGGGTCCCGATCGCGGCGCGGACGCTGCGTCCACGCGGGAGGCGTGGCGGGTTCTTTTAGGCTTAGTCATAGCACGGCGGCGCGGTGCCGTGCCGGATCGCGGCGCGGACGCCGCTCCCACCGACCGGGCGTCAGCGCCGGTCGTCCCAAGTTTGCTTCTTGCGGTAGATGGTGGATGGGCTGACACCGAGCGCGGCGGCGGCCTGGGGGATATTGTCGTTGTAGTAGGCGATGGCCTGCTCGATGGCCTCGCGCTCGATGTCCTTGAGCGGGCGGATCGGCGAGCCATTCGCCGGTGGCCTGCGCAGCGCGGCAGCCGGCCGCGGCGGCGCGCTGCCGACGGGCGCGCTGGGGTCGATGCTGTCCAAGGGTGGCGGCAGCATGTGCCGGGTCACGCGCTCGCCGTCGTAGAGCACCACCACGTTCTGGATCACGTTCTGGAGCTGGCGCACGTTGCCGGGCCAGGCATAGGCCAGGAAAACCGCCTCCACGTCCGCGTCGAAGCCAGTGAACCGTTTGCCTTCCTCTTGCGCATGGCGGGCCAGGAAGCTGTTGGCCAGTTCCAGGATGTCCCCCTCGCGATCGCGCAGCGGCGGCAGTTGAATCGGGATCACGTGCAGGCGGTAGAAGAGGTCCTCGCGAAAGCGCCCGGCCGCCACCTCCGCCAGCGGATCGCGGTTCGTGGCGCAGACGAAGCGCACGTCTACGCTCTCGATGCCGGACGCCCCTACCGGCTGGAAGGTGCCGGTCTGCACGAAGCGCAGCAGCTTGGTCTGCAGGTCGAGGTCCATCTCCGCGATCTCGTCCAGAAACAGGGTGCCGCCGCCGGCCTGCTTGGCCGCGCCGACGCGATCGCGCACGGCGCCGGTGAAGGCGCCCTTCACATGGCCGAAGATCTCGCTCTCCATCAGATCGCGCGGAATGGCGGCGCAATTGATGGCGACGAAGGGCTTGTCACGACGGTCGCTGGCGCGGTGGATGGCCTCGGCACAGACCTCCTTGCCGCTGCCGCTCTCGCCGGTGATGAACACCGTGGCCCGGCTCGGTGCGGCGCTGTCGATGATGCGGTACACCGCCTGCATGGGCAGAGAGCTGCCAAGGAAGCCGTGGTAGCCCTCGCGGCGGAAATCGTCGGTGAGCCGGTCGACGAAGCTGCGCATGCGCACCTTCTCGGCGGCGTTGCGGACGGTGACGATGAGGCGCTTCTGCGAAACCGGCTTTTCGACGAAGTCGAAGGCGCCGTAACGCATGGCGTCCACCGCCTTGTCCACGGAGCCGTGGCCGGTGATGACCACTACGGCGATGGGCATCCGCCGCTCGTGGACATGGCGCAGAATGTCCATGCCGTCCATGTCCGGCAATTGCAGGTCCAGCAGCAGCACGACGGGCGGGTGGTGCTCGATGCGTGCCATGGCACTGGCACCGTCCGGCACATGCGTCACCAGATACGTCTCGTCGCGTAGGTAGCCGCGGTAGATGCTGCCGAGGCTCAGGCTATCCTCGACGATCAGCACGGCGGCGGGGTCGCTTGCCATTGTCCACGGGCTCCGTGAAAACCTCTGGGCAGCACCGGGGTCACCGGTTCGGGCACAGACGCCCGGTCGGATGGGGTGCAAAGGGGATTTACCGATATGATAACGCCGACCGGCGCTGATGGCGGTCCCAGTGGGCTGGGATTCAGGACGCCGCCGCCTCGCCGCCGTAGCGCGCAAGCAGCTCGCGCAGAACGGTCTCACCGCAGGTTCGCAGGCTCGCCACCTGGCTTCGCAGCGGGTCCAGCGCACCGTCGCGACCGGACCTTTCGATGGCGAGGGCCATCTCCCGCAAGGCAACGGCACCGAAGGTGGCGGCACTGCCCTTGAGCGCGTGCCCCTGACGCGCGGCGCCCGCGCAATCACCGTTCTCGACCGCCTGCTCAATGGCGTCGATGCGCTCGCGCGCCTCCTCGACGAAGGTGGCCACCACCTCCGGCATCAACGCATCGGAGAGGTCGGAAGCCAGCGCGGCGATGACACGCTCGTCCAGCACCGCCAGCGCGGCAATTTCCGCCGGCAGCGCCTGGGCCTCGGCAGCAGCCAGCACCGCGTCAGCCGGTTGTCTCGGCGTTGCGGCGGGCCGCCCGGCATCGGCTGGTGGCGAGGCTGGGGCCATCGCGGCCATGGGTATCTTGCCGACGGCGCCGGGCTGAGCCCATCTGAGCACGGCCTCGAACAACGCCCGCCGCTCGATGGGCTTGCTCAGATAGCCGTCCATGCCCGCCTCCAGACAGCGCCGGCGATCCTCGTCGAAGGCGTTCGCGGTCATGGCGACGATGGGCACGCGCCCGCGCTTGCCGGGCAGCGCGCGGATGCAGCCGGTGGCCTCGATGCCATCCATCTCCGGCATCGCCAGATCCATCAGTACCAGCGAGTAGTTCTGCCGGTTCACCGCCGCCACCGCCTGCAGCCCGTTCTCGGCGATATCCACGCGGAACCCCGCCTTGCCGAGAATACTCGTCGCCACGAGCTGATTGGCCCGGCTGTCCTCCGCCAACAGCACCGGTAGCGCGTCGGCCGCAAGGTGGGCGATACCCTCGGCCAAGCCGTCCGCCGGCGCCGCCTGCGTCGCCGGAGTCTCCTTGGTCAAGGCATCGACCAGCGCCGCCAACAGCGTGGACGGCGTCACCGGGATGCGCAGGCGCGCCACCCATGTCCCACCCGGCTCCACCGCACAACGGCTGCCGACGCGGTAGAGCGCAATTTCCCGGGGCGGCCCAGCTGCGCCTGGCCGCGCCAACCGGACCGCCCCGCAGCACCCCGCCGGCACACCGGCGGACGGTTGCCGCAACACCGATACCGCGACGCCATAGGCACCCAATTGCTCCGCGAGCGCATCCGCCAGCAGTGCGTTGTCCGCCCACAGGCTGATCTGCCGGTCGCCGAGCGGCGCCGCGGCCGTCCCACGCGCACCCGCCGGCACCGCGTGCGGAAGCGGCAGGGCAAGGGTGAACCTACTCCCCTCCCCAGGGGTGCTCATCAGGGTGATGTCGCCACCCAGCAGCCGCGCGAGCCGCCGGCTGATGGCGAGCCCCAAGCCGCTGCCGCCCTGGGGCCGCCCGTTAGGTCCGTGTGCCTGCTTGAACTCGGAGAACAGCTCCGCCTGATCTTCCGCCGCGATGCCGACGCCGGTGTCCAGCACATCGATGTGTAGAATCTCGGCGCCCGGGTCACGCTCGAGGCGCAATTGCACCGCGCCCTCGTCGGTGAAGCGGATGGCATTGCCCAGTAGGTTCAGCAGGATTTGCCGCACCAGGCCCGGATCGGTGTCGATACGCTCGGGCACCGTCGGCTCGCAGAACACGGTGAGCTCCAAGCCATGGGCATGGGCTCGCGCGGCCAGCAGATCCACGACGCTCTTGACGATCTCTTCCGGATCGCTGGCCCGCGGCGCGGGCTCGACGCGGCCGCTCTCGATCTTGGAGAAGTCCAGCACGCTGTTGACGATGGACAACAGCGCCCGCGCCGACTCGCCGGCGGTGGCGGCGTAGTTGCGCTGCTCATCGTCGAGCTCCGACTCCAGCAGCAACTCGTTCATGTTGAGAATCGCGTTGAGCGGCGTGCGGATCTCGTGGCTCATCGCGGCGAGGAAGCGAGTCTTGGCCTCGTTGGCCACGTCGGCGCGCTGCGCGCGCTCCTCGAGCTGCGCCTGCACCCGACGCCGTTCCGAGATGTCGCGCATGAACAGCGTCTTGAAGCGGCCGGCCGGGGTGCGCCACGCGGAGACCGTCACCTCCACCGGCAAGCGCTGTCCACCGACGCCCACCAGTTCCAACTCGCCGCGACGGGGTGCGTCCGGCGCTGCCGGGCTGCCGAGCAGCAGCGTCCGCGCCGCCGGCTCCACATGCTCGAAGTCGATGCAGGCATCGAGTCCGCGGCCGCGCAGGACTGTCGCCGCGATGCCGAGCAACTGCTCGGCGGCGGCGTTGAGCTCCACCACCCGGCCCGCGTCGTCCAGGGTGACGATGCCGTCGTGGGCGGTGTCCAGCAGTTGACGCAGGCGTGCCTCGCGCTCGCGCACCTCCGCGGCGCGGCGCTCGGCGTCGGCGAGCGCCGCGCGCGCGGCCGTGTCACTACCCGCGAGCCGGCGCGACATGGCGTTGAAGGCATCGATCAGCCGGTCGTGCTGGCGGTCGCCGATGGCCGCGAGCTCCAGCCCCGGGCCGTCACGGGCGACCTGCGCGGCGCCGTGCTCGAGCCTCGACAGCAGACGCCGGACAGCGGCGCGATAGCGCCAGGCGGCGCTGGCGACAAAGAGCAGGAACAACAGCGCGAGCGCGGGCCACAGCGTGTGCAGCACGGCGGCCGTGCGCCCCGGTATTGGCGGCTGTACGCCCAGCTCGATGCGTCCAACGCGGGCGCCATCGGCACCGATGGCCTCCACCGACACCAACCGCAGCCCGGCGTCGGCGGCGCGTGCAGCGTCTGCCCGCGGCACGCTGCCGCCGAGCGCGCGCTGACGCCCGTCGCCCTGGAGCACCCGGACGAAAACGACCCGTGCATCGCCAGCCGCACGATCCACCAGCGCATCGAGCAGACCCGGTGCCGCCGCATCGTGCACCAGCGCGGTGGCCAGCGCGTCGGCCCAGACCTGGCCCGAGCGCTCGGCGTCCTGCGCGGCCCCATGCAGCACCCGCGAGCCGGTGATGAACAGGCCGACCAGCAGTACCAGCGCGATGGTCGGGAGGCCGGCGAGCAATTTTTGGCTGGCACGCATTGCACACGGTCGCGGCGTCACCGGCGGATACCGGTGACGCCGCAGCTTAGCACAGGCCGGTGAGCCCTGAACCCGACCGCTCCGAGCGGGCCGCGGGATGACGCACCGGGGCAACGGTAGGCGCAGACCGGGCGCGGCCCGGCCTGGCAGGACGCAACGGGACGCCCTGCCGAGACCGGCCGGCGAACGGCAGGGCGGGCGGTGGAGGTCCGCCGGCGGACCGCGGGGAGCGTCCGCCAGCGGCTATCTTCAGCGTCCGGCGATGGCACCGATGGCCGCGTGCGCGTCTAAGTCCGCCAGTAACCGGTTGACCATCGCGGCCCGCGCGTCCCAACCGTCACCGGCGACGCGGCGGCGGCGCAGCGCCCGCCACTCGGCCGGCTCGGCCGCCGCCGCCGATACGGCAGCGGCGGCAGCATCGGCATCCTCGGCCCGCGTCACGAGGTCTGCATAGCCGCCAAGGTTGGACCGACCGGCGACCAGCACCGGCAACCCCGTGGCCAGGGCCTCCAGCAAGGTGACCGGGGGCGCGCGCCGCACCGGTGCACCCGGGTGGCGCAGCAGCAGGGATGCGTTCCAGAATTGCAGGTAGCGCGGCAGCTGATCCTGCGACCGCGCACCGGCGACGCGCACGTTGGCGAGGCCGCGTACCGCGGACAGGTCGCACGCCACCGGTCCCAGCAGCATGAACCGCCAGTGCGGCAGCCGCCGCGCGATGTCCGCGAACAGCCGCGCATCGAACCCCCTGTCGAAATGGCCGTGGCAGCCCGCAATGGGCCTATGCTGAGGCAGATCGCGGGCGCGTTGTGCCGGCGTCGAGAACAGGTCCAGGTCCACGGCGGCCGGGAGCAGCCGCGTGCGTGCGCGCGGCACCTGCGGCAAGGCGTCGCGCGCCGGCAGCAGCACCAGATCGGCACGCGCGAGGATGGCGGCCTCCTGCACGGCGCACGCGCGCGCGGCGTCGGCGTCCGCGGGTAGCTGCTCAGGGCCCACCTGATAAACCACCGGTCCATCGTACCCCGCCTCCAGCAGCGGGGCCGCCCAAGGCGATGCCAGCCAGAGAATGGGATTGCGCAAGCGGTGGCTCTGCGCGGTACGCATCACCCGCCGTGCCAGCAGGCGTGAGCTCACGAGCGGCGCCAGCGGGTGGGCACCGGCACCAAGATCCTCGGCCGTGAGCACCGGGAACGGCGCCTTGACGTCCGGCGCCGTGTTGGCGGTCGGCGGGGATGCGGCAGCGGGAGCGGCCTGCGCGTGGCGCTCCCGCCGAAAGGCGTCCGCGTCCACCCACAACACCTGACGATCCAACAGCAGCCGGCTCATGAGCTGGAAGGTACAACTCGGGGCGTAGGCCCGGCGCTCGGCGACGACGATGAGATCGGAGACCATAGGGACGTTACAACTCGGGCATGATGGATACGGCAAGCAATTCCACAGCGGGACATGAGCTCCAACGCGGCGGGCAGCAGGGCTCCTGCCCGGCGGGCGCCCCGCCTGTCCAACCCGAACTCTAGCCGCTGCGATAGGCCAAAACTGCATGCGCGTTAACGTTTTCCGGCAGCGGCTTACTAATAAGGGCGTGCCCAGGCCCCGGCTCGGGCCGCCTCCGGCATCATTCGCCGGCCGCCCGAGCGCACGGGCGGACGGCGGAACACCGCTACGCGGCACGCGACACAGGAGCACAGAACATGAAATACCGAGACTTGCGGGACTTCATCGAGCAACTGGAGCGGCGCGGTGAGCTCAAGCGCATCCGGGTACCGGTGGACCCCAACCTGGAGGTCACCGAGATCTGTGACCGCACCCTGCGCGCCGGCGGACCGGCGCTCCTATTCGAGCGGCCGAAGGGGTCATCGATACCACTGCTGGGCAACCTGTTCGGCACGCCGCGGCGGGTGGCCCTCGGCATGGGCGAGGAGTCGGTGGAGGCGCTGCGCGAGGTGGGCCGACTGCTGGCCTTCCTGAAGCAGCCGGAACCGCCCAAGGGCATGAAGGCGGCCTTCGAGGCGCTGCCCATCTTCCGCAAGGTACTCGACATGGCACCGAAGGTGCGCCGCAGCCCGCCCTGTCAGGAGCAGGTGTTCGAGGGCGACGCGATCGACCTCGGCCGGCTGCCCATTCAGCACTGCTGGCCCGGTGACGCGGCACCGCTGATCACCTGGGGGCTGGTGGTCACCCGCGGTCCCGAAAAGCCGCGTCAGAACCTCGGCATCTATCGCATGCAGGTGCTCGGCCGCAATCGCGTCATCATGCGCTGGCTAGCGCATCGCGGCGGCGCGCAGGACTACCGCGACTGGCAGCGGCACCACCCGGACAAGCCATTCCCGGTTGCCGTCGCGCTCGGTGCCGACCCGGCCACGATCCTGGGCGCGGTGACTCCGGTGCCGGATACGCTCTCGGAGTACGCCTTCGCCGGGCTGCTGCGTGGCAGCCGCACCGAGCTCGCGAACTGCCTCGGCAGCGACCTGCAGGTGCCGGCAAGCGCCGAGATCGTGCTGGAAGGGCACCTGCACCCGGGCGACACGGCACCCGAGGGGCCGTTCGGCGACCACACCGGCTACTACAACGAGGTCGACCAATTCCCGGTATTCACCATCGAGCGCCTGACCCAGCGCCCCGACCCCATCTACCACAGCACCTACACCGGCCGCCCGCCGGACGAGCCCGCCGTCCTAGGCGTTGCGCTGAACGAGGTCTTCGTACCCATCCTGCAAAAGCAGTTCCCGGAGATCGTGGACTTCTACCTGCCCCCGGAAGGCTGCTCCTATCGCCTGGCGGTGGTGAGCATGCACAAGCAGTACCCGGGGCACGCCAAGCGCGTGATGATGGGCGTCTGGTCCTTCCTTAGGCAGTTCATGTACACCAAGTTCGTCATCGTCGTGGACGACGACGTGAACACCCGCGACTGGCGCGATGTCATCTGGGCCATGACCACACGCATGGACCCGGCCCGCGACACGGTGATGATCGAGAACACGCCCATCGACTACCTGGATTTTGCCTCGCCCGTATCGGGACTGGGCTCGAAGATCGGCTTCGACGCGACGAACAAATGGCAAGGCGAGACCTCTCGCGAATGGGGGCGGCCCATTCGCATGGACGACGCCGTCAAGGCGCGGGTGGACGCACTCTGGCCGGAACTGGGGCTCAACTGAGACCGTACCGTCGTCATCGTCTCCGGCGGGGCACTGAAGGCAAGGGAACCGGCAAGCGACGCCTTGCCGGTTCCGAGCCGCGATTCAACCCCGACCCTGAAAGGGCATGGCCGATGTCTCGCTTGCAGCTACTGCACGGTCTTGGAATTGTCGATACCGTTCGCTGTCCGGCGCGAGCGAGTGTCGCCCCGGAGGGCGACACTCCGGCCAGCCCGACCCGGGGCCGGAGTGTCGGCCTCCAGGTCGACAAGGATCAGCGCCACGGGTGGCCTTGACAGTGGCCTCGATACTTCCACATGAGTGCACTAGAAGCGCCGCGGTGAGCGCTCGGTGCGCGGCTTGGCCTCGTTGACGGTCAGCTTGCGCCCGTCGTGCACGGAGTCGTTGAGCGCCTGGATGGCATCCCCCGCCTCGGCATCGTCGGGCATGTCCACGAAGCCGAAGCCCTTGGACTGACCGGAGAACTTGTCCTTGATCACGTCCGCGCTGGCCACTTCGCCGAACTCGCTGAACATCTCCCGCAGTTGGTCATCGGTGATCGCGTATTTCAGATTGCCTACGTAGATCCGCATCGCTCTATCTCGACAGCAACCGTGCATTGCCAAGGCGAGGGCGACCATCGACCAACGCACAAATCGACGGCCGGCATACGGCGCCGTACCGGCACCGACGAACCTCGGCGCGCTCCGGGCGGGGCGGAAGGCCCCACATGCTCAGCGCACGCGCGAACAGCGAAACCACGTTTGCCGTTCCGATCTGTCTTTGCCGGAAGACCAAAGATTCAGTCCTTTCCCCGGCGAGCCGTATTCACATCATCGCCGCGCGTTCACTACCCGATGCCCACGACACAGGGGGCCATGCCACGAAATACGCGGGCACGACGCCAAAGGGTGGGAACGGGATGCTCCGATGGGCAAAAGCCAGGGAAAACGCCTGCGAGGTGCCTGCGGCGACCGCGGCGCAAGCGGCAGAGCAAAGCGGAGAGGCGGGCCAGCGGTTGTGGGTGCGCAGCGGGGGAAAGCCGACTGACGCCCGAGCCGACGGCCGGCTCCGCCGCGCGGGCGGCGCAGAGGCGGCCTTTGGGGGGTTTCCGGAATTGGAACTGAAGCCCGACCCCTTTGCGCGCTGCGACCTGCCTCGGAATCTAGTGCATAGGTTGAGGAGCGTCAACGCGGCTCGGTCGCTTTTCCATACCGCTCGTGGGGAATCCTGCCGCCTGGACGGCGCGCACCAGGTCGGCCACCGCCAAGCCCCTGCGACCCGGGGGCAATCCACGAAGCAGTCGGCCGGCATCAAGGCGGGTGATGAGCGCGGCCGCCAGCACACGGGCCACGCACCCGTAGCGCCGAGTCGAGCCCGCCTCAGGCCTTTTACCGCGACGGCCGCCGCGCGACCACCGCGCCGCGCGTCGCAGGCCCCGGTGGCCGCCGCTCAGCCGATCAATAGCTGTTGTAGTACCGGTTCTTCGCCTGCTCCTTCTCTTTTTCTTTCTCTTTTTCCTTCTCGTGCTGGTCGTAAGCGTAACCGCCGAGCGCGCCGACCGCGCTGCCGATGAGCGCGCCCTTGCCGGCATTGGCGCTGGTGGAACCGATGGCCGCGCCCGCGGCGGCGCCGGCTGCGGCGCCCGTTGCAGTGCGCGAAGCGGTCGTCCCGCCGCAACCTGCACAGACGGCGGCGGTGAGCAGGGCAGCCAGGGCGATGTTTGTTCTCATGCGTGCTGGACCTCCGGGGTCGGAAGGGGGAAAGGGCGGCTCGAACGGGCTCGAACCGCCGGCCGAAGCCTCAATCGATATTGCCCTTGGCGTGTTGGTCGAAGAGATAGCCGCCGAGGGCACCCGCACCGGCTCCGATCAGTGCACCGGCGCCGGCATTGGCGCTCAGCGAGCCGATCAGCGCACCCCCGGCGGCACCCAACAGGGCACCGCTGCCGGCCCGCTCGCCGGTGGTCGTGCCGCAGGCACTCAAGGCCAGCAGGGCGAGTGCGCAGGCGGGGATGGTAAATCGAGTTGTCATTGGAGTCACTCCGATCGGGGTTCAGCGCCTGCGCCGCTGTCAAAAGGCAGACCTACGCACGGCGCGTCTGAACAATTGCCGCGTGACCGGGCGAACGCGGGCAGGCGGCACACCGGCACAGTCTTGCGGCCGGCGCCGGCGGTCAGCGGCAGGGAAACTTGGCTGCAAGCGCCCGGACCACGCCTATCACCGGCTGCTCACCCATGAGCTTGGCGTTGTCCTTGTTGGCATTCGCCCAACTCACGAATGCCGCCTGGCCATCCGCGACCGTCGCGGTCGCCGGGTAGCAGATGAGCCGCTTCATGTTCTTGCGGCCGGTGACCTCGTCGTGATATTGCGCTGTGGCCTCGATAAACGCACGGCAGGCGAAGTCCGCCGCCGCATGCTCCGGCTGATCTGCCGGGGTCGAGCAGACCTGGTACAGATCCTCCGTCGTGTCGTAGTTGAGATCCGCGTCTTCCACGGCAGCAGCAGGCCCGGCGGCGCAGACGAGCACGCCGGCAAGCGCAAGCAAATAACGGCCCAGCATCGTCGATGACTCCTCAGGTTATCGCGGGCCCAATTCCCGCGTCGGAACGGTTGTCGTCACTACTGCGGCGCCGGCACCATCGTGCAATCCGGCCGTCGCGGCGGGGCGATTGTAGCAACGCGACAACGCCTGCCGTGTCCACCGCCGATTCCAGGTACGGCGGATGTCGTCAACGGCATCTGTGGACCGATCAAACCCGCGGGAAACAGTCCGCGAGGCCCTCGGCGAGGGTCGGATAACGCAGCGTCACGCCGAGTTCGTCCAACAGCTTGCGGTTGCTGAGCCGGCGGGACTCGCGCAGGTACGAGAGCATGCCCGCGGAGACCTTGCCGGGCGCGACCGCCAGCGGGATCTGCGGCGGTGGCGGCAGGCCTGCTGCCGCCGCCACCCGCAGGAAATAGTCGGTCATGGTGCTCGGGTGGCCGTCGCAGACGTTGTAGACCGCCCCGGTGGGGGCCTTCTCCATCGCCGCGACGCAAACCTCCGCCAGGTCCTCTGCGTGGATTCGGTTGGACCAGGGCGCTTCGGCCTCAATCACCACGGGCTGGCCGCTCCGGATGCGCGCCAGCGGCAGCCGGTCACAGGCGTAGATGCCCGCCACGCGCAGGATCACCAGCTCGGCGCCCGTCTCCCGGCTCCAGGCGCGCAGCCGCTCCTCGGCATCCCAGCGGCGCAGGGCCCGGTCCGCCGCCGGGCGCGGTGTGCGCGTCTCATCCACCCATGCGCCGTCGCAGTCGCCGTAGACGCCGGTGGTGCCGATGTACACCAGTCGCCTTGGCTGCCCGCGTGCGGCGAAGGCATCGACGAGCCTGGCCGTCAACGGATCCTCGCGACCCTCGCCCGGCGGCGGTGCCAGGTGAAACACGTCCGCGCCCGCCGTCTCCAGGGCGTCCGGCGGATCAGCGAGCAGATCCAGTTGCAGCGCTTGCACCCCGGCCGCCGGCAGCAGCGCGGCGCTCTCGGCGCTGCGCACCACGCCGGTGACGGCTGCGCCGCGCGTGGCGAGACGCGCCCCCAGCAGGCGGCCGATGTAGCCGCAGCCGATGATGATGATCACGGTGTCGCTCCTCTCTGTGCCCGGTCTGTGCCCGGTCTGTGCCCGGTCTGTGCCCTGCCGCGGCCGTTGGATATTGCCGGCGCACGCGCTTGCGGCGGTGATCGCGCGTTGCGCGACGGCTCGGCCATCACGACATGTTAATGTCATCGCCCGCTGTCGCAACACCACAGACGGCACGCCCGAGCCGGCGCCGCCGGGAGTCACACGTCATGAGCTTCATCGTCCGCACCGAGCCCGCGGGTCACGAATTCAGCGTCGAGCCGGAACAGACGCTGCTCGAGGGTGCCATTGCCCAGCGCATCGGCCTGCCCTACGGCTGCCGCGACGGCAAATGCGGCAGTTGCACCGCGCAACTCGTGGCAGGCTCGGTGCACTACCCGAGCGGCAAGACCGCGGCCCTGGAGGGCCAGCCGGCAGACGCCTGCCTCACCTGCCAGGCGGTGCCGCAGAGCGACGTCACGCTGCGGGTCGCGGAGCTTCAGACGGTCGCGGACATCGAGGTACGCATCCTGCCCTGCCGCATCGTCGAGAAGACCCGGCTCAACCACGACGTCATCCGCCTGCGCCTCAAGCTGCCGGAGGCGCAGCGGCTGCAGTTCCTGGCCGGGCAATACCTGGAGTTCATGCTCGCCGACGGCCGCAAGCGTGCCTTCTCCATTGCCAACGCGCCGCACGATGACGCCCTGATGGAGCTGCACGTGCGCCGCGTGCCGGGCGGCGAGTTCACGGACTATGTCTTCGACGAGCTGGTCGAGAAGACGGTGCTGCGCATCCAGGGCCCGCTCGGCAGCTTCGTCCTGCGGGACGAATCCACGCGTCCGCTGCTCTTCGTCGGCGGCGGCACCGGCTTCGCACCGCTGAAGGGGCTGGTAGAGCACGCCTTCCATCTCGGCGTCGAGCGCCCCATGACCCTGTACTGGGGCGTGCGCGCCGAGCGCGATCTCTACCTGCCCGAGCTGCCGCGGCAGTGGGCGGCCGAACATGCCAACTTCAGCTATGTGCCAGTCCTCTCCGAGCCCGATCACGGGTGGACCGGGCGCCGCGGATACGTGCACGAGGCGGTGCTGGAGGACCACCCGGATATCGCCGGCTACGACGTCTACATGAGCGGCCCGCCGGTCATGGTGGAGGCCGGCCGCGCCGCCTTCGAGGCACGCGGCCTGGCGCTGGACCACATGTTTTCCGACGCCTTCGAGTACGCCGCGGACAGCCCGAGCTACAAAGGCTGAGTGTGGGAGCGGCACGCTCGGTGCCGCGACCGACCGCCGGATCAGTCCCGAGCCCGCGCCGGCGCGGCAGCCGCCGGTGTGCCCGCACCCGCGGCAACCCGCAAACGCTCCCTGACCTCCGCCAACCGTTGCGCGAGCGCGGCCCCGGCCGCGTCGGCGCCCCGGTGCGGTGGACCGGTGAGCCGTTCCGCCGCAAGCAGTGTCGCGTCGAGCAGCTGGACGTCGCCCGTGGCGGCGGCGGCCGCAGCGATGGCCAATTGCTCGCGCAGCAACTGCCGCGCCGGCCCAGGCGGTGACAGCCTCGGGCCCGGCGCCCGCGCCGACCGCAGCCGGGTCGCGTCGAGCGCGAGTACTTGCAGCCAGGCCGCGAGCCGGCCGCGCTCGTCCGGCGGCAGCGCCTCGCGCAGCGGCGGCGCAGAAGTCGCCCGCGGCGCCGCGGCACCGCCGCAATCGGGGACACTTTTGGGTGGAACACTGGTGGGTGGGACACTGGTGGCCGCGCCGGGCGCATGCTGCGCCGCGGTCCGCTTCGCCAGCGCAGCCTCGGCGGCGCGCACACGCTCTATTAGTTGCCGTTGCTGCTCCTGCGCGGCAGCGATGGAGGCGCGCATCTGCGCAACCCCGCTGCGCAGATTGGTCCAATACAGCTGGGCCGTGGCGACGACGACCACCGCCAGCAGCACCAGTAGGACGGAGAGCAGGGCCAGCGGCCAGCGCGAGCGAGGACGCGGCTCGCCGGCCACCGTCACGACACCTGCGTCCCGGCGCCGGTCTCCCGGGCCAGGGCGCAGAGCGCGGCGAGCATGCCGTCATCTCCGGGCTGCGGTGCAACGGCGACGCGGGTGAAGCCCAGCCCGCGCGCCGTTTCGGCGTTGCGCGCGCTGAGCACCGCCAGCGGCAGGTCCTTGAGCCATGGCTGTTCCGCTGCCGGCACCAGCGCGAGCAGATTGTGCAGCACCTCGTCACTGGTGGCGGTGACGAAGCCGAGGGTCTGCTGCCAGGACGGCAGTTGCTCGGCCGGATCGACGCTGGGTGCGGCGCGCCGGTAGACCTCGGCGTAGGCCACGTCGGCGCCGCGCCCGGCCAGCGTGTTGCCGAGCAGCGCGCGCCCGCCCTCGCCACGCACGATCAGCACGCGCTGCCCGGCGATGGCAGTGAGTGCCGGCATGGCAAGCAGCGCCTCGCTGTCGAACCCGGCATCGGGCACCAGCGAGGGCGCCATGCCCGCGCGCTTCATGGCCGCTGCCGTCGCGCGCCCGACGGCGGCGAGCCGGGCCGGGCTCGCGTGCAGCGCATCACCGGCGAGCGCCAAGGCGCCCTCGACCGCATTGCGGCTGATGAAGACGATGCAGTCCCACGGCTCCACCAGCCGCGCCGCGGCCGCGGCGGGGTCGGTCGGCGGGCGGATGTCCACGGTGGGAAAGCGCACCGGCCGGCCGCCGGCGGCCTCCACCAGCCGGCACAGGCCATCTGCCTGCGCTGCGGGGCGGGTCACCAGCACGCCGCGGCCGGCCAGGTGGCAGTCCGCGGCATTCGCGGGAGCACTTGCGGCGGAAGCCTCGCTCATCTGTCAGACGTCTCCGCAGCCGATCCGATTCAGTCTTCGCGCAGCGCGGCGAGTATGGCATCCGCCCCCTGCGCGAGCAGATCGTCGGCGATGCGCTCGCCCAGGGCCTGCGCATCGGCGGCCGGTGCGCGGCCCTCGGCACGCAGCAGCCGCTTGCCGTCCGGCGTGCCCACCAGGCCACGCAGGTACAGCGTCTCGCCCTCGAGCACGGCATGGCCGGCGATGGGCACCTGGCAGCCACCCTGGAGCTTGGCGTTCATGGCACGTTCGGCGAGCACGCGCTGCGCCGTCTCCACGTGATGCAGCGGCTCGATTAGGGCGTGCACGCGGTCGTCGTCGCTGCGGCACTCGATGCCGATGGCGCCCTGGCCGATGGCGGGCAGGCTGTCCGCGACGGCGATTTCGGCGCGGATGCGCTCGGCGAAGCCGAGCCGCTTGAGGCCGGCGGCGGCGAGAATGATAGCGTCATACTCGCCGTCGTCGAGCTTGCGCAGCCGGGTGTTGACGTTGCCGCGCAGCGGCTCGATGCGCAGGTCCGGGCGGCGGGCGGAGAGCTGGCACTGCCGGCGCAGGCTGGAGGTGCCCACGCAGGCACCCTGCGGGAGGTCGTCGAGGCGCTCGTAGCGGTTCGACACGAAAGCGTCGAGCGGGTCCTCGCGGTCCATGATGACGGCTAGGTGCAGGCCCTCCGGGAAGTCCACCGGCACGTCCTTCATGGAGTGCACGGCGATGTCCGCGGTGCCCTCCAACATGCCCTGCTCCAACTCCTTGACGAACAGGCCCTTGCCGCCGACCTTTGCCAGGGGTGCGTCGAGAATCTTGTCGCCGCGCGTGGTCATTCCGACGATCTCGACCTCGAGGTCGGGATGCAGCCGGGACAGGATGGCCGCGGCGTGCTCGGCCTGCCACATCGCGAGGGGAGACTTGCGGGTGGCGATCTTCAGGGTTTCGGGCATGAGCTGAGTCCGGGGAGATACGTTTGTCTGGTTGAAGGTTGGGGGTCGGATCGGGGCTGCGACGGCGGCGGACGACGCGCGGCGGGTCAACCGTGCCGCAGAAAGCGCCGAATCTCGGGCAGATGGCGGCGGCTCACCGGCAAGCGCTCCTCACAGCCGGCGAGCACGGCGAGACTGGCACCGTCGGCGGCCTTCTCCAGGCCGACGAGTTGCTCCACGGCCACCAGGGCGTTGCGGTGGATGCGCACGAAGCGGTCCGGGAACTCCTGCTCCAGGGACTTCAAGGATTCATCGATGAGCATCCGCCCGCCCGCGTGCCGCACGGTGACGTATTTCTGCTCCGCCAGCAGGTAGAGCACGTCCTCGATGAGCACAGTCTGCACGCCGCCGCGGTAATGCGCGCTCAGGTGCCGGCGCCGTGCGTCCTCCTCGCTGTGTCCGGTGAGGACGCGTTGCGGCCGCGTCGTGCGTGGCAAGCGCTCCAGGGTCGCCTGCAGGCGCTCGCGGCGCACCGGCTTGACGAGGTAGTCCGCGACGTTGTGCTCGAAGGCGTCCAGGGCGTAATCCGGGTACGCGGTCACCAGCACCACGGCCGGCGGCGGGTCCAGCTCCGCCAGTGCGGCGGCCGCATCAAGGCCGCACATGCCCGGCATCTTCTGGTCCAGCAGCACCACGTCCGCGTCGGTCTCGCGCGCCGCCATCACCGCATCTTCGCCGTTGGCCGCCTCGCCGACCACGGTGAAACTGTCGCCAAGCTCCTCGATCAGACGCCGCAGGCGCTCCCGCGCAGGTGCCTCGTCGTCCACGAGCAGGATCTTCATGACTGCCTCCATGGGTAGGGGAAGACCAGCCGCACCAGATAATCGCCATCCACGAGTGAGCGCGTGACCCGCGCCTCCCCGGGGAACATGGCCTCCATCCGCTGCGATACATTCTGCAGCGCCATCCCGCTGCCCTTGTGCCGGCGCACGCTGTCCGAGGAGCGCGGCAGGGTGTTACGGATGCTCAGGTTCACCGCACCGCGGCGATAGCGGCCGACGATGCGGATCTCACCGGGCTCCGTCGATGGCTGAATACCATGGTAAACCGCATTCTCCACCAAGGGTTGCAGGATCAGGGGCGGCACCGGCGCATCGCCGGGCAGATCATCCAGGTCCCACACCACTCGCATACGGTCGCCCAGGCGCTGGGCCTCGATGTTCAGGTAGCGATGCGCCAGCTCCAGCTCCTCCGCCAGGGTCGTGCGGTCCGTCTCGGTGGCGAGCGATGCCCGGAACAGGTCGGCCAGATCTTCCACCACCTCCTCGGCGAGGCGCGGGTCCGTCTGGGTGAGACTGGCAATGGTATTCATGCTGTTGAAGAGAAAGTGCGGCCTGATGCGCGCCTGGAGCGTCTTGAACCTGGCGTTCGCCACCGCCTCCACCTGCCCGCGCCACTGCTGATGCAGGTAAAGGTACCGTAACATCAGGGCGCCGACGATGGCCGAAATCAGCCCGGCACGAATCAGCAGGCCGCGTGCGCCGTCGTCGGGGAAAAGTCCGGCGCCCTCGCCCCAGGGCACGAGCACGGTGCAGAGATATGCAACGGCCATGGCGCTGGCGACGATGAGGCCGAGGGCCACGGCCACGGCGGCGACACCGGAAAGCCGGCGCAGCGGACTGCCCAGCAGGCAGAGCAGGCTCGCGGCGAGCAGCACGATACCGAGCACCAGCAGCGACAACGGCCCAAGCCGCGCCCAGAAGCCTACGAGCGGGCTCGAGTCGGCCAACGCCAGCAGCACCGCGAGCAACTCGCCATAAAGCACCACCCCGAGCGCCACGGGGACGCTGCAGAAATCCGGCAATAGGGAGGGCGGGCGCGGTGGGGCGGCGTCTGCTGCCGTCCGGTTCGGACGGCGCGGCGGCATGCTCATGTAGGTGGGATCCGTGTAAAATCGGGGTTTGGCTGATCGCCTGGGGCACGCCGGCGGCATGATGCCGGATGACAGCCCGCCAATCTACCAGCTTCGACGCCCCTCCCGCGCCCCGCGCTCAGATCCCGCCAATGCCCCCCATGTCCTCCCCGCATCCCGCCAAGTTCCCATACCGAATGCCCCTATGAACCACTCCGCCGTCAAACCTTGGGCCGGGCGCTTCGGCGAGCCCACCGACGCCTTCGTCGAGGCATTCACCGCCTCGGTGGGCTTCGACCGTCGGCTCTATCGGCAGGACATCGCCGGCTCCATCGCGCACGCCCGCATGCTGGCCAGGCAGGGCATCCTGGGCGGGAAGGAGCGCGACGCCATAGTCGCCGGGCTCGAGCGCATCCGCGTGAACATCGAGGCGGGCACCTTCCACTGGTCCGAAGCGCTCGAAGATGTGCACATGAACATCGAGACGGCGCTCACCGCGGACATCGGCGACGCCGGCAAGCGCCTGCACACCGGCCGCTCGCGCAACGACCAGGTGGCCACGGATATCCGGCTCTGGCTGCGCGAGGAGATCGACGCCATGCTCGCCGGCATCGATGCGCTGGTGTCGGCACTGCTCGACCTCGCCGAGCGCGAGGCGGACAGTGTCATGCCGGGCTTCACGCATCTGCAGGTGGCGCAACCCATTACCTTCGGCCACCACATGATGGCCTGGGTAGAGATGCTGGAACGTGATGCCGGTCGCTTCGCCGACTGCCGCCGGCGCGCCAACGTGATGCCGCTGGGCGCCGCCGCGCTGGCGGGCACCAGCTATCCCATCGACCGCGGGCAGACGGCGGCGGAGCTCGGCTTCGACCGGCCGGCGGAAAACTCCCTGGATGCCGTCTCCGACCGCGACTTCGCCATCGAATTCACCGCCGCCGCGGCCATCACGATGATGCACCTGTCGCGCTTCTCCGAAGAGCTGATCCTCTGGTCCTCGTCGCAATTCGGCTTCGTCGAGCTGTCCGATGCCTATTGCACGGGCTCCTCGATCATGCCGCAGAAGAAGAACCCGGACGTCCCTGAGCTGGTGCGGGGCAAGACCGGGCGCATCTTCGGCCACCTGATGGCCCTGCTGACACTGATGAAGGGCCAGCCGCTCGCGTACAACAAGGATAACCAGGAGGACAAGGAGCCCCTGTTCGATACCGCCGACAACCTGCGCGGGGCGCTCAGGGTGTTCGCGGGCATGATGGGGCACGTCACCTGCAACCGCGAGCGCATGCGCGCCGCCGCGAGCCAGGGCTTCGCCACCGCCACCGACCTCGCCGACTACCTGGTCCGCCAGGGCATCCCGTTCCGCGACGCGCACGAGGTGGTGGGCAAGGCGGTCGCCTACGGCGTGCAGCAGGGCCGAGACCTCGCCGAGCTGAGCCTCGAGGAACTGCGCCGCTTCTCCCCCGCCATCGGCGACGATGTCTATGCCGTGCTGACGCTGGAGGGCGCCGTCAATGCCCGCAACCATCTCGGGGGCACGGCACCCGAGCAGGTGCGCGCGGCCATCGCCCGCAAGCGCGCGGCCAGACAGGCGGCGGCACAACCACCCAATTCGGCATGAGCAAGCGGACCGCAACCGCTGCGGGGACTGTAACTGTGCGCCGTGTCACAGTCGTTCCCGCCATGTCCCTCGATGCTCGCATCCTGACGCAGGAGCCCGCGTCATGCCCGACAGCCTCGACGAGCTGAGCGACCGCCTCCTCGCCTTTGCGCGGGCGCGCGATTGGGAGCAGTTCCAGTCGCCGAAGAACCTGTCCATGGCCCTGGCCGGCGAGGCCGGCGAGCTACTGGAGCACTTCCAGTGGCTCACCGAGGAGCAAAGCGCCAGCCTCAGTCCCGAGAAGCGCCGCGATGTCGCCCATGAGTTGGCCGACATCCTGAGTTATCTGTTGCGGCTCGCGGAACGGCTCGACATCGATCTCATTGCCGCCACGGACGAGAAGATCGCAATCAACGAGCGGCGCTATCCCGCGGACAAGGTGCGCGGCGACGCGCGGCGTGCGTGCGACTATGAGGATTGAGGGGTGGATTGAGGGTGGCGATCGTGCATGACCGCAACGGGAGGACCGGGGTAATGTATGAGATTCCCCTACAATTTATACCTGATCTAAGGAGCAAGCCATGAGTGTCGACGCCGTGATCGCGCAATGCCCCGTGTTCGACGGCGTCGGGCTGAAACGGGCCCGCTCCATCCTCGCCGGGGCGGAACGGCGAACCATCGGTGCCGGCGAGATCCTGATCGACGAGGGCGTGCCCAACGAGTACCTGCACCTGCTGGTCTCTGGGCGCCTGCGGGTCATGCTGCCGGTCAACGACATGCGCTTTCGCCCCGTCCACATCGCGGACCTGGAGCCCGGTGCCATCGCCGGCGAGTATTCCGCCTTCGACAAGCGCAACGCCTCGGCACGCGTCACTGCCGTGGAGCGCACCGAGTTGCTCTCGATGCGGGGTGAGGACTTCACGGCGGCCCTCGAGCAGGACCCCGAAACCGCCAAGCAGGTCTATCGCAACTTGCTGGAGTTGCTCATCGAGCGGCTGCGCGCGAAGGACGCCGAGGTCGACCTGATCGTGCCAATTTGATCGCCGCGGGCTTTTATCCTTACGGAATGATCAGCCGCATGCCGAGCGTGAGGTCGTCGGGGCCGTCGAGCACGTCCCGATTCGCATCGAAGATGCGCTGCCACGCGCTCGCGTCTCCGTAGACCTTGGCGGCAATACGTGACAGCGTGTCCTCGGCACGCACCTCGTAGACCACCGTGTTGCCACCGGCAGCGGGGGCATTACCGACCTTCTTCACGCCACCACCACCCCGGGCGTTCGCCTTGGCGCTCTGGAGCGACCAGTCACCGACAGGCGTCGCCGTGCCGGCACGCGCGACCGTTGCCTCCAGCCGGGTGTCGAGCTCCAGCACCCGCTGCAGGGCCTGCGCCTGGCGCTCCTTGGCGTTCGCCAACTCCAGCGACAGGCGCTGGTTCTCGGTGCGCACCCGCGCGTGAGCCTCTTCCAGCGCCGCATGAAGCTTCTCGGCCTTGTCCGCCCGCAACACGGCCTCCTCGACGGTGAGCTGCTGCTGCTTGAGCCGCGCCTCCAACTGCGCCACTTGGGCTTCCAGTAGCTCGACATTGGCGCGCGCCTCCGCCAGTTGTCGCTGCACATCGGCAAGCCGGGCTTCGGCATGATCCGCCGGACTGATCGCGGCCCCGGCTTCGGTATCGGCGAGGCGCACTTCCAACCGCTCGGCGAGCTTGGCCAGCCGTGTCGCCTGGGCATCCAGCTTCTCGGCGAGTCCCGCCTGAGCTTCAAGTCCGCGCAGTCGCGCGGAGAGGGCCGCGTTCTCGCGGGTCAGACGCTCGCGCTCCGCCAGCAACTGTTGGCGACTTGCGTCGGCCATCGGCGGCGGCGTCGCCGCGACATCTGCCTGCTCGGGCTTGGCCGCATAGAGCGCAATGGCCGACATGGCACCGAGCACGACCAGCCCCGCTGCCGCAAGCCGCCAGCGCGTGAACCTTGCGGTCGCAGATGGTTTCGCGTTCGGAGGATAGGCCGCGGTCGGTCGCGCTGCGTTCATGTCCATCACTGTGCGCTCTGTACCGGGCGGCACCGAGGCCACGGGTATCCTGGCGGAGAATCGGCCCGGAAGACGGTGGTGGCCGCCCGCCGCATTCGCGTCAGCGGCAGCCGGCGGACCCGGCGCCACGGCTCGCCCCGCCGCCGGGACGGCGCATGCGCGCTGGCCCTGCTGGCGCGCGAACCGCCGGCGATGGCGCCGCCAGCGGCGGTAAGGCCTAAATGATGGCGGGCATCAACCTTGGAGCCGGGCAACGGCGTTGGGCAGTCTTCCGACCAACGCCCGCGCGGCACCCAACAGCCGCGTCCATGGGCGCTTCGTGGATCGCCAGCGCAGCCGGTAGAGGTCCCGCCGGCCGCGGGCCTCCAGCAGATAGTCATCGCTGGTGGTGAGCTCGTCCACCAACCCGAGCGCGAGCGCTTGTTCGCCGTGCCAGTACTCACCGGTGGCGACCTTGTCGAGATCCAAGCCCTTACGGTACTCCCGAATGAAATCCTTGAACAGTTGGTGAATTCCCTCGATCTGCTCACGCAGTTTGGCGCGACCCTCGTCGGTGTTCTCGCCGAAAAGCGTCAGCGTACGCTTGTACTCGCCGGCGGTGAGCTGCTCGAAGTCGATGCCACGGTGCTCCAGCCAGCGGTGGAAGTTGGGCAACTGCGCCACGACGCCGATGGAGCCGACGATGGCGAAGGGGGCGGCGAGGATGCGGTTGGCGACACAGGCCATGAGATAGCCGCCGCTGGCGGCCACCCGGTCGACGGCGACGGTCAGCGGAATGCCGCGCGCACGGATGCGCAGCAACTGCGAGGCGGCAAGCCCGTGCTCGTGCACCGCACCGCCGGCGTTGTCGAGGCGCACCAGCACCTCATCGTCCCCGCTCGCCTCCTGCAGCAGCGCCGAGACGGTCTCGCGCAGCCCGCTCACCTCGCTGGCCATCAGGTCGCCGTGGAAGTCCAGCACGAAGAGTCGCGGTCGCTCGGCCTCGTCGGCCTTGGCGCGGAGCTTCTCCGCCTTGCGCTCCGCCTTGAGCCAGCGCTTGTAGGCCTTCGGCGGCTGGGTCGCGTGCTTCAGGGCCTCGGCCACGTCCGTATAGCGATCATTGAGGTTGACGACTTCGAGCCGCCCGCCATCGTGCGCCAGCGCGCCGCCGTGGCGCGCGCGCAGCAACAGTACGACGAAGAGGCCGAACAGCGCGAACAGCGTCAATATCTTGGCGGTGAACAGGCCGTATTCGATGAGGGCTTCGGTCAAGGCTCGGGTTCCTGGGCGTCAGACGGCGATGGGGGCGCGGATGGCCGGATGGGGCTCGTAGCCGTCAATGCCGAAGTCGTCGAAATCGTAGTCGAACAGGGACGGTGGACGGCGGCGCAGCTCCAACCTGGGCAAGGGCCGGGGCTCCCGCGCCAATTGGGCGTAGACGATGTCGTCGGTGAGATGGTTGCGGTACAGGTGCAAGTCACCAAAGGTATGCACGAATTCCCCGGGCGCCAGCGCGCACTGCTGCGCCACCAGGTGCGTCAGCAGCGCATAGCTCGCAATGTTGAACGGCACCCCCAGGAACAGATCGGCGCTGCGCTGGTAGAGCTGGCAGGACAGTCGTCCTTGCTGCACGTAGAACTGGAACAGGCAGTGGCAGGGCGCGAGCGCCATGCGCCCACGGGCGGCGTTCTCGGACGGAGCCAGCTCGGGGTCCGGCAGGTCCGCCGGATTCCAGGCCGACACCACCAGGCGGCGCGAGTCCGGGTCCCGCCGAATGTTGTCCACGAGCTCCGCGAGCTGATCGATGCTGCGCCCATCGGGTGCCGGCCAGCTCCGCCACTGGCGGCCGTAGATGGGGCCGAGCTCACCGTCCGCCGCGGCCCATTCGTCCCAGATGGTCACGCCGCGCTCGTTGAGCCAGTTGTTGTCGGTCGAGCCGGACAGGAACCACAGCAGCTCGTAGATGACGCTCTTGACGTGCACCCGCTTGGTGGTCAGCAGCGGAAACCCTTGGCCCAAGTCGAAGCGCACCTGGCGACCGAACACCGAGCGGGTGCCGACGCCGGTGCGGTCGGCCTTGTCGATGCCGTTATCGATGACGTCGCGGAGCAGGGCGAGATATTGCTGCATCGGGGCTCGGCGTGGTGAGGCGCCAAGGTCGGCGCACCTTCGTCAGGGGTTGGATGCCGCGGAGCAAGGGTAGAGCCGCGCCATGACCTCCGGCACCAGCGCCTGTGCGGGTGCGGACTGCCGCGGCTCGGCCCGCAGGGCGGTCAGCACCTTTGGCAGCGCCGCCTCGATGGTCTCGTCGTCCGGCATGCACCAGCGCGGCCCGCCGGCGGGGCGATTGACGGCACAGTCGCAGGGGACCGCGTACCACTCGCACATGGCCGCGTCGACGCCCGCGTCGCCGGCCGCATGGCCGCGCGCGCATACGGCGAGGAGCTGCGCCACCGTGGGCCCTCCATCCGCCTGTCCACGCACCGGCCCGGCCGCCGACAGCGACAGCGGCATCAAGACCAGCGCCGCGGCAGCGAGGCGACAGGCGCGCCGGGCGGCGCTCTTGCAATCTGGCATGGCTCGGGTCCGGAACTCGTTGGCGAACAGCGGCGCAGTGTAACCGAAGATGCCCGTGCCGCGGGTCCGCCGCTGGCGGGCGCCCGCGGGCGCTGGCGGGATCGGGCGCTGACGGCGCCGCCGCCATGGCTCTCGACCGTGCCCGTGGGCATTTCCGCCAAGGCCGGCACGACGGCAAGGGGCCGGCGGTTTATCATGTGTGCCCGTTGCGAACCCGCCGCGCCGGAGCGGTGCCTGTCGCGCCCCGCGCACGGCCGCTGCGAGCGCAGAACGCTTGCGACCTATCCCGTCAACGGGCAGCATTCCCGCGCCCGCGCCCGCGCACGGCAGCGGGGCCGCGGAAAACAATCCGGCGCACCGAGGGCCGGCGAACAGGGCGCGCCCGGCGCGCCCACCAGATCCCCAGACACGCTAGTCAGAGCACAATCGGCGCTGCACACGAGCGCCCGGAGGACAGATGGCAGATCGAATCATCGCTTTCGTCATGGCCGGCGGCCAAGGCTCGCGCCTGCAACCGCTGACCGCGGCCCGTTCCAAGCCGTCGGTGCCCTTCGGCTCGCGCTACCGCCTCGTCGACTTCGTGCTGAGCAACCTGATCAACTCGCAGATCCGGACCATCTATCTGCTCGTACAGTACAAGTCGCAATCGCTCATCGAGCACGTGCGCAAGGCCTGGACCATCTCGCCGCTGCTCTCGGATCAGTTCGTGACCGTGGTGCCGCCGCAGATGCGCATCGGCGAGTCCTGGTTCCAGGGCACCGCCGACGCCGTGCACCAGAACATCAACCTGGTGGAGGAGCACGCGCCGGACTTCGTCGTGGTCTTCGGCGCCGACCACATCTACAGGATGGACATCCAGCAGATGATCGACGCCCATAAGGAGCGCGAGGCCGACGTCAGCATCGCCGCGCTGCCGGTGCCCATCCAAGATGCCAAGAGCTTCGGCGTCATCGCCGCCGACGCCCACGGGCGCATCGAGGCGTTCCAGGAAAAGCCGGCCAAGCCCACCCCGCTGGCCGACGACCCGAACAGCGCCTACGCCTCCATGGGCAACTACGTCTTCAGCACCAAGGTGCTCATCGACGCCCTCTACGAGGCGCAGCAGGCCGGCGAGACGGACTTCGGCGGGCACGTCCTGCCGCGGCTCCTGGCCAGCGGCAAGCGGCTCTTCGCCTACGACTTCGCCTCCAACGTCGTGCCCGGCATCAAGCCCTACGAGACCCGCGTCTACTGGCGCGACGTCGGCACCATCGACGCCTATTTCAACGCCCACAAGGACGTGCTCGGCGCCGAGCCGGTGTTTGACGCCTTCAACCCCAACTGGCCCATCTACTCCAGCAACTACCAGGGGCCGGTGGCGCGCGTGCTCGGCGGCTGCCTCAACAATGCCCTGCTCGGCGCCGCCACCGTCATTCACGACAACACCGAGATCCGCGACAGCATAATCCGCCGCGAGGCCGTCATCGAAGATGACGTCACGCTCGACGAATGCATCGTCATGGACTACGTGCGCATCGGCAAAGGCGCGCGCCTCAAGCGGGTCATCATCGACCGACACAACATCATCGAGCCGGGCGCGATCATCGGCCACGATCGCGAGGCGGACATCGCCCGTGGCTACACCGTCTCAGAAGGTGGCGTCACGGTGATTCCCAGCGGCCAGACGAACGTGTTCGCGCGCATGGGTGGCGGTGGCTACGGGGGCTACTCGGAGTAGCCCCCCGTCCGTTCGCGCCAAGCGCCTGCTACGTGAAGGATGGAGGTCGTGGGATGACGCTGCCCGCGTCCACCAGGCCGCCGGGGCGAACGGCGGCCCATGCGATATAGCGCCGATGCCGGCCGATCCGGGTGCGGAGGTATTCGGTGGCCGGCCCGCTATGCACGCTCCAGCCATTGTTGCCGCAACAGGCAGGCCGGTGCCGCCGTCGTCATGGCGCGCTCGGCGAGCGCTTCAAGCCGGCCCGAGCAATGGAGGCGTGTCGTCGGGGCTCGCCTTCGCCGCGCCGATGAGTCCGCCACCGTCGATGATCGCACGCGTGTAGTCGACGATCTGGCGCATGTTGAGGGGCTTCTTGATCAACTCGAAGTGCTCGCCCTCGGTGCGCAGGGCGCGGAGCTCATCGAGGTAATCGCCGTAGTAGGCGGTCATGAAGTAGACGCGAACATCGGGTGCCACTCGTCTCAGCGCCCGCAGGCTCTCGATACCGTTCAAGTCCGGCATCTTGAGGTCGAGATAGACGAGATCGTAGGACTCAGAGCGTGCCAGATCGACCGCCTCGGCACCCGAGCCGACGGTATCCACCTGGTAAGGCGTCGACTCCAGCGCCAGCAGCATGACCTTGCGGATCGCCTCGTCGTCGTCGATGACCAGAATGCGCTTGACCATGGCTCACCTCCCGCGCGTGAACGACTTGACCGGAATTCTACGCGGTGTCGTCGTGCCGCGCGCGCGCGGCACGTTGCAATGACAGCGTAAAACGGGTGCCCACCCCGGGGGTACTCTCGCAGCGGATCTCGCCACCGAGCCCCTCGATGATGCCCTTGGAGACCGAAAGGCCGAGCCCCGTTCCCTTGCCCACCGGCTTTGTCGTGTAAAAGGGGTCAAAAATCAGCGTCATCTGCTCGGCGGGGATACCGTTGCCGGTGTCCTCGATGGTGATGCGCACGGGATCGGCGCCGCAGTCCAGCGCGATGCGCAGTTCCCGCCGCTGGCGGCCCTGCATGGCATCCAGGGCGTTGACGACGAGGTTCAGCAGCACCTGCTGCAACGCCTGCGGGCGGGTGTGCAGGGGCTCGCCGGCGGCACCGAAGTTGCGCACCACCGCCACCTTTTCGTGCCGGATGCGGTAGTCCATGAGCCGCAGGACCCGCGCCACGAGCTCGGCGCAGTCGACGGGGGTGAAGGCGTCCTCGCCACTGCGCTCGACCCGGGCGAACAGCAGCAGGTTGTCCACCAGCTCCTTGCAGCGGCGGGTCTCGCGCAGGGCGTCGTCGAGGATGTCGCGGCAGCGGCTGTCCGCCGGCTGGCGCTCGCGGCAGTATTCCACGTAGCCGGTGATGCCCATCAGCGGGTTGTTGAGCTCATGGGCGATGCCGCCGACCATCTGGCCGAGCGCGGACATCTTTTCGGTGACGATGCGGTCCTGCGCGAGGCGCCGCTCCTCGCTGAGGTCGCGCACCAGCATCCAGGTGCCGACGCCGCCCGCCGCATCCACCGGCCAGGCACTCACCGCCGCCGGGAAGCGACGGCCGTCGGCGCGCTGCAACAGCACCTCGCCGTCAGCTGCAGCGGCTGCCCGCGCCAGCTCCGCCGGACAGGCGCCCGCGGGGTCGCTGCCGAGCATGCCGGTCAGCGCGGCGTTCGCCTCGCCGACACGACCGTCCGCCTCGATGAACGCGATGCCGTCGCGGCTCGCATCGAACAGGCGGCGGTAACGCTCCTCGCTGCGTCGCAACGCCTGCCGCGCCGCGGCGATGGCGCCGATGTCCTTGAGCAGCAGCACCGCCCCGGGCGGCTCATCGGCCTCGTCTGCCTCGGGAGGCAGCGGCGCCGAGGAGAGCAGCACCGGCACCTGCGCGCCATTACTGCGCTGCACGAGCATCTCCTGGTTGCGCACGCTGAGTCCCTCGAAGCGGCCGGACGCAAAGGCCGCGGCGATGCGCGCCGGCGGTCCGTCGGCCGCAGCGCCCAGCAGTTCCCCCAAATGGGCGCCGATGACCTCGGCCTCGGCGCGGCCGAGCAGCGCCAACAGGGCCTCGTTGGCGCGGATGACGCGCGCGCCGGCGTCGATCACCAGCACGGCGTCGCTCAACGCGAGCAGGATGCGCTCCAGCTGCCGCTTCGAGCGCTCCACCGCCACCGCCGCCCTCAGCTCGCGGCGTTGACGATCCAGCTCCAGGAACACCCGCACCTTGGCGAGGAGGATCTCGGAACGGTAAGGCTTGGTCATGAAGTCCACCGCGCCAGCCTCGTAGCCACGGAAGACATGCTGTTCGTCGAAGTGCACCGCGCTCAGGAAGATGAGCGGCAGCGTGCGGGTGCCCTCCGCTCCGCGCAGCAGCTCCGCGAGCTCGTAACCGTCCATCTCGGGCATCTGCACGTCCAGAATGGCCAGCGCGAAGTCGTGGTGTAGCGTCGCCTTCAGCGCATCGTTGCCGCTGCCCACCGCGACGACCCGGGCATCCAAGGGGGCAAGCACGTGCTCCAGCACGAACAGGTTATCGGGCCGATCGTCAACAATCAGGATGGTCTGTCCCGGGGTGTTCATATGATTCTCTCCTGCTCCATGGCCGAGGCCGCTGCCGGCAGCGCCGCCAATAGCGCACCGATGCCGTCCAGCGTCAGCACCTGCTGCACGACGCCGGCGTCGATGGCGGTCTGCGGCATCAGCGGATGTTCCGCGTCGGCCGGGTCCTGCGCGATGGTACGCCCGCCCAGGGCTCTAATCTCGGCGAGCCCCCGGGTGCCGTCGTGGTTGGCGCCGGTGAGCAGCACACCCCAGAGCCGCGCGCCCCAGACCCGCGCCGCGGACTCGAACAGCACGTCGATGGCGGGCCGGGCGAAGCAGACCCTGGCATCGATGGACAGCGCAAAGGTTCGGCAGCGCTCCACCAGCAGGTGATAGCCCGCCGGCGCCAGCGTGACCGTGGCCGGGCACACGGGCGCCTTGTCCTCGGCCACGCCCACCGGCAGCGCACAGTGTTGGTCCAGGTGCAGCGCGAGGTAGCCATCCTCGGTGGGATGCAGGTGCTGCACGATAATCACGGCCGAGGCGAAGCCGACAGGCAAACAGGCCAGCAGCCGTTCGAGCGCGAGCATGCCGCCGGCTGACACGCCGACCACCACGGCTTCCGGCGGGGCTCTATCTGCACTGGCGGGTGGCGCAAGGAACATGACAGGCGCGCGGTCGCTCACGCGAGGCGCTTGTACAGCCTGCAGGCAGCGTCCACGACCTCGAAGCTGGAGTCGACCGCGGAGAAGCGCAGGTTCTCGCGCGTGCCCAGGCAAAGGTAGCCGCCACGCACCAGGGTGTCGCGAAACAGCCCCAGCACCCGGTCCTGCAATGCCTGATTGAAGTAGATCAGCACATTCCGGCAGAGCACCAGGTGCGCCTCGGTGAATACGCCGTCGGTGACCAGGTTGTGATTGGCGAAGGTGACGCGCTCGCGCAGGCGTCGCTTCATCACGATGTGCTGGGCATCGGCGTGGTAGTAGTCGGCGAGCGAGCGGGCACCACCGGCGCGCTGGTAGGCGCGGCTGGCCTCGCCCATGTCCGCGGCCGAGTAGATGCCGGCGCGGGCGCGCTCCAGCGCGGTGTCGTTGAAGTCCGTGGCGAAGAGGGTGCTGCGCGCGAGCAACCCCGCCTCGTCCAGCAGGATCGCCAATGAATAGACCTCTTCGCCGCTGGCGCAGCCCGCGTGCCAAATGCGCAGGAACGGAAAGGTCCGCAGCACCGGCATGACCTCGTTGCGCAACGCCAGGTAGACCTGCGGGTCGCGAAATAGTTCGGTTACGGGGATGGAGAAGCGGGTGACGAAGTCGGCGAAGAAGGCCTCGTCGTGCAGCAGCCGCGGCAGCATGTCCGACAGCGTCGCGCAGCCTGATTGGGCGTGGAACTGGCGGACGCGCCGCTCGATGCTGGCGCGCGCGTAATTGCGGAAGTCGTGACCGTAACGCCGGTAGATGGCCTCCAGCAAGAGGTCGACCTCGATGCTTTCGAGCTGTTGGGGGTCCATCAGCCGTCACCGATAAAGCCAGACGCGCAGCATCGACAACAGCCGCTCGAGATTCACCGGCTTGCTCAGATAATCGTCGGCACCGGCGGCGATGCAGCGCTCGTTGTCCTCCTTCATCGCCTTTGCGGTGAGCGCGATGATGGGCAGATGCGCCAGCTCCGGCCGCGCGCGGATGCGGCGCATGGTCTCGTAGCCGTCCATGCCCGGCATCATGATGTCCATCAGCACCAGTTCGATGCCGTGCTCGCCGGCCAGCACATCCAGCGCGTGCTGGCCGTCCTCGGCCTTGACCACGGTGAGCCCCTTGGCCTCCAGGATCTTGGACAGCGCAAAGACGTTGCGCATGTCGTCGTCCACCAGCAGCACGCGGCGGTCCTTGAAGAACCGGTCCGGGTCGTGCAGGTCCGTGATCATGCGCCGCGCCCGCTCGGGCATGCCGCCCACCATGCGGTGCAGGAACAGCGAGGTCTCGTCGAGCAGGCGCTCCCGCGAGCGGGCGCCCTTGACGATGATGGAGTCGGAATAGTTGCGCAGCTCCAGGTCTTCCTCGCGGGTCAGCTCGCGGCCGGTATAGACCACCACGGGCGGCACCGCGATGCCCGTCTTCCGCGACAGCCGCCGCAGCAACTCCAGGCCGGTCATGTCCGGCAGGCCCAGGTCGAGCACCATGCAGTCGAAGCGTTGCTGCTCGAGCCGCGCGATGGCCTCGGCGCCGGTGCCGGCCTCGGCGACGCGCACGTCGTCGCTGGCCATCAAGTGGACCATCTCGTGGCGCAGTACCGTTTCGTCCTCCACCACCAGCAGGTCCTTTACCGCGCGGCTGAAGACGTGCTCCAGGCGTTGGAACGCGGCCTCCAGGGCCTCCCTGGCGACGGGCTTCTGCAGGAAGCCGACGGCGCCGCGGTGCAGCACGTCGGACGGTCCCTCGTCCACGGACATCACGTGCACCGGAATGTGGCGGGTCTCCGGGTTGTCCTTGAGCCGCTCCAGCACCGCCCAGCCGTCCATGCCCGGCAGGCGGATGTCGAGGATGACCGCTTGTGGCGCGTGCGCCGCCGCCAGGCGCAGTCCTTCCTCGCCGCTGCCGGCCATGAGCGCCTTAAAGCCACGCCGGTGGCATTGGTCGATCAATAGCTTGGCGAAACGCGCGTCGTCTTCCACCAGCAGCACCGTGGTGTCGCCGTCGGCGATGGCGGCCCGGTCGTCGGCGACGCCCGCGTGCGCCGCTTCCGGGGGCGGCGCGGGCGCCGCCGCCGGCGGCGCCATTGTCTGCTCGAGCCCGGCGGCCTGCGCCGCAGAGGGCTGCCGCGAGGCGCCGTCGGCGTCGGGGGTTGTGGCCGGCTCGGGCGAGGTCAGCGGTACGAACAGCGTGAAGCAGCTCCCCTGCGCCGGCTCACTGCTGAGCTGTATCTCGCCCCCCATCAGCTCGGCCAGGTTGCGCGAGATGGACAGCCCGAGCCCCGTGCCGCCGTAGCGCCGGGCCGTGCCCGCGTCGATCTGCTGGAATGCCTCGAAGATCACCGATTGTTCCTCGGCGGGAATGCCGATGCCGGTGTCGGTCACCGAGACGGCCAGGGTCGCTGCCGGATCCAGCCCGCTGCGGCGCAGGTCCAAAGCCGGATCGGGACGGCCGAAACACAGCGTGACACTGCCTTTGTCTGTGAACTTGATGGCATTGGAGAGGAAATTGCGCAGCACCTGCTCCAGCCGCCTGCGGTCAGCGAAGATCTGCTCAGGCGCCGTGGGCTCGATGCCCACCTGCAGCTCGAGGCCCCGGTCGGTGGCCAGCGGCCGGAAGGTGTCGTCCAGCACTTGCGCGACCTCGGCCAGCACGACGGTCTCCGGTTTGAGCTCGGTGCGGCCGGCCTCGATACGCGCCAGATCCAGGATCTCATTGATGAGCCCGAGCAGGTCCTGGCCACTGCGCTCGATGATGCGGGCGGACTCCACCTGCTCATCGGTCAGGTTGGCGGTGGCATTCTCGGCGAGGGACGCGGCCAGCAGCAGCAGGCTGTTGAGCGGCGTGCGCAGCTCGTGAGACATGTTGGAGAGGAACTCGGACTTGTACTTGCTCGCCGTCTCCAGCTCGCGCGCCTTCTCCGCCAGGGCCTCGCGCTGCCTGGCGAGTCCGGCGTTGGCCTCGGCGATCTCGCGCTGCTGGCGTTGCAGAGCCTCGTTCTTCTCTTCCAGCTCCTCGTTGCTGGCCTGCAGCTCCTCCTGCTGGGTCTGAAGGCGCGCCTCGGACGCCTTGAGCCGTTCGGTCTGTTCCTCCAGCTCCTCGTTGGCGGCGCGCAGTTCCTCCTGCTGCGCCGTGAGCTCTTCGGTGAGCTGCTGCGACTCGGTCAGGGCATCGGCCAGGTCAGCGCGGGCACGAGCACTCTCCACGGCCACGGCCACCGCCGGCATGGCTTGGTCGAGATAGCTCAGCACCAGCGCCGCGGGGCGCTGCACGAAGCCGAGCTCGATGACCCCCACCAGGCGTTCGTCACGCAACAGGGGGGTCACGCGAATGGTTCGTGGTGTCGCCTCGCCCAGCCCGGAGCTGATCTTGATGTAATCGTCGGGAACCTCGGTGAGCAGGATGGGTGTGTGCTCCAGCGCGCACTGGCCCACCAGACCCTCGCCGGGCGCGAAGCGGTTTGCCAAGTGCTTACGCTCCCTATACGCATAGCTGCCCACCAGTCGCAGGGCTCGGGATTGTCTGTCATCCTCGATGTAGCAGGCGCCCACCGCCGCATCGACGGTCGTCGCGATCTCCGAGATCACCCCGGCGGCCAGCGTCGCCAGGTCCGGGTCGCCGCTCATGCGCTCGCTGAGACGCCCCAGCGCCGTTTTCAGCCAGTCACTGGCGCGGGTCTGGTTGTGGCTCTCGCGCAACGCATGCTGCATCACGCGCACCGAGGCCGCCAGACGTTGCAGCTCCGCGGTCTCCAGGCGCTCCGGCTCCCGCTCCAGATCGCCTTTGGCGATCGCCTCGGTGACCCGCACCAGACGCGCCAGATTGCGGGTGATCAGGCGCCAGAGCAGGAATGCGGCCAGGGCGCCCATCGCCAGCGTGAAGCCGATGGCACCTAGGGTCATGTACAACGCGCGCGTATAGGCCCGGTCGGCGTCTGCCTTGGCCGCGCTAAGCTCACTCTCCTTCAGATGCACCAGTTGCTCGAGGACGCCCTGGACGCGCACCCCCCGCTCCTGCAAGGTGCTCCGACTCAGATCGGCGGCGGCCACCCGGTCGCCGTCTCGTACCAGGCCAATGACACGCTCCAAGTGCGGCAGATAATCCGCGTACGCCGATGCGAACGCTGCCGTCAGCCGGCGCGCCGCGGGTGACAGCGGCAGCCGCTCCAACGCCTTGAGGTCGGTGCCGACGGCCTCCTCCACCGTGTGCATGGCGCCACCGTGCCAATCGACGACGTTCTGGCGCTCATCCAGTAGGAGACTGTTAGTGATGACACGCAACTCCGCTATGCGCCGATTGAGGCGCGCGGCGAGCTTCAGCGCCTCGGCCTTCACCTCCACGACGTCCGTCAGCCCGGCGTTGACCCCGCGCAGGGTCCAGAGGTTCAGCGCCGACATCGTCGCCCCCAGGACGACGATCAACAGACAGGCACCGAGGACGTAAAAGCCGATGGAGAGCTGGCCCGACCTCTCCGTCGGCGAAGCGGCCGGATTGCGGGCGAACTTGGGATTGTTATCGGTGAGCGCGGGCATAACGCCCGATTGTCGCATGGGGCATACACGCTCAGCAGTGAGCTGGGTCATGCATAAGTAAAAACCCCAATCTGGATTGCTTATGCCCTCGCCCGGTCGGTCGCCCGGGAGGTGGATGCGTCGCTAGTCGTCGTCCTGATCGCGCCGCGGCACGGTTTCGGGGTCCGCGGTGATGTGGCGGTAAATCTCCACGCGGTCGCCGTCCTTGATCTTGGCATCGAGCTTGGTGAATTTGCCGAAAATGCCGACGCGCTGGTTGTCGAGGTCGATGTCCGGGTACTGCTGCAACAGTCCCGCGCGCTCGATGGCCTCGCGCACGGTGCAGCCATCCGGCACGTCCAGCGTGAGCCAGGTGCGTTTGAATTTGTCCGCGTAGGCGACGCCTATATGCATGGAATTACCTCAAGTCGGTTCGATCTGGGTCCGGCGGGGATCGCGATCCTTGACGTCAAGGTCGTGGCGTCGCAAGTGCGAAGTGCGGAGTGCGGGGCCAACCGCCTCCCTCCGACGTGGCGCGACGCATTCCGCACCGCGCACTCCGCGCTTCGCACTCCCCGTCTTCACGCCCGCGCCGGCACCGCCGCAGCCGCCTTGGCCTCGCGCCGGGCCGCGAGGCGGCGCTCCAGCAGGCGCTTGCCGGCGAGCAGACAGCCCAGGGCGATAAAGCCGCCGGGCGGAAGGATCATCAGCAGAAAACCACGGTAATTCGGGATCAGCGTGACCTCCAGCCAGCGCAGCGAGTCGCCCAGCAGCATGGACGCATTGGCGAAGAGGGTGCCGGAGCCGATGATCTCCCGGATGGCGCCCAGGGTGACCAGCACCAGCGTGAAACCGATGCCCATCATGAGCCCGTCGAACATGGCCGGCAGCGGCGCATTGCGGGAGGCGAAAGACTCGGCGCGCCCGAGGATGGCGCAGTTGGTGACGATCAGCGGAATGAACAGCCCCAGCACCTTGTGCAGATCGTGCATCCAGGCGTTCATCCCCAAGTCCACCAGGGTCACCAGTACGGCGATGATGAGCACGAACACCGGGATGCGCACCTGCGGTGTGATGATGCCGCGCAGCACGGACACGGACAGGCCCGACAGCACCAGCACGAAGGCGGTGGCCAGCCCGAGCCCGAGCCCATTGGTGGCGGTGCCGGTGACGGCCAGCAGCGGGCACAGCGCCAGCGTCTGCGCCATGACCACGTTGTTGTCCCAGAGGCCGTCGCGGGCGATGCGGGACCAATCGGTCGATTTCGTCTCGTCGGTCATGTTGGTCAGTGCGAGCTAATCGCTGCGTGTTGGGGAGCCTAAGGCCGAGTACGAAGTGCGCAGTGCGAGGTGCGTCTGAGGCATTGCCGATGGGCGCTCGCCGTCACTGTGCGGTTGCCGTCTGCTGCACGGCGGAGGCGGTAAGGGCGTCGCGGTGGGCCGCGAACAGCTCCAGGCCCTCTTTGACGGACTTCACCACCGCGCGCGGCGTGATGGTGGCGCCGCTGAACTGGTCGAAGACGCCGCCGTCCTTCTTTACCGCCCAGCGCGCGGGCGGAGGATCGCCCAGCGACTTTCCGTCGAAGCTCAAAATCCAGTCATCGCGGGCCGCTTCGATATGGTCGCCGAGCCCCGGGGTCTCGGTGTGCGAGAGCACACGGGCGCCGAGGATGCGACCGTCCTTGTCCACGCCGAGCAGCACCCGGATGGCACCGCCGTAGCCCTGGCCGACGGTCTCGAAGGCCACCGCGGTGACGTCGAGCCCTTCCAGCGCGCGGTAGACGGTCACCGTGCCGTCCGGGGTGTCCAGGGTCAGGGTGTCGGCCAGCAGGTTGTTATCGTGCACGCCCGCCGGGATCACCTGGCCGAGCGACGCCAGCAAGTCCTCCGCCTGGCGCTCGTCGATGGCCTCACGGGTGGCGATGTCGCCCATCACCAGCATGGCGGCGGCGACCATCGCGAAGCCGCCCAGCAGCCCGGCCTGGTAGCCGATGCGCTGGCGATACGTCGGATTGGCGACGGTGGTCATCGCTCCCCTCCTTTAGCGGACAGCTCCGGGTATTCCAGCGGCTTGCCGCGGCGGTCGCGGCCGTAGATGCGCGGCTTGAGGTAGTGGTCGATCATGGGCGTGGCGGCGTTCATGAGCAGGATGGCGAAGGCGACGCCCTCCGGGTAGCCGCCCCAGGTGCGGATCACGTAAATCAACAGGCCCACGCCCGCCCCGAACAGGATCTGCCCCTGCCGCGACACCGGCGAGGTCACCGGGTCGGTGGCGATGAAGAAGGCCGCGAGCATCGTGGCCCCGGCGAGCAGGTGGTAGTGGGCCGGGGCGTAGCGCGCCGGATCGACGAAGTGCATCGTCGTCGCCAGCACGGCAATGGTGCCGACGAGGGACACCGGGATCTCCCAGCCGATGATGCGCTTGGCGATGAGCCAGAGCCCGCCCGCCACCAGCAGCACCGCCGAAGTCTCGCCAAGGCTGCCGGGCACGGTGCCAAACAGTGCGGAGAGCGGGTCGAAGGCGCTCAGCGCGGCGTCCAGGTGCTCGCCGCGGCCGAGTTCGGTGCGCACGTGGCCCAGCAGAGACGCGCCGGTGAAGGCGTCGTAGCTCCGGTTCCCGAAGGTGATGGCAAGCCCTTCCAGGAAGCCCGGCGCACCGCTGGAGAACATGGGCTGCGGCATCACCCAGCGGGTCATCTCCAGCGGAAAGGAGATCAACAGCGTCACCCGCGCCACCATCGCCGGGTTGAACAGATTCTGGCCAATGCCGCCGAACACCTGCTTGCCGAGCAGCACCGCCAGCGCACCGCCGACGACGCCGATCCACCAGGGCGCCCACGGCGGCAGCGTCATGGCCAGCAGCCAGCCGGTGAGCAGCGCCGAGCCGTCCATGAGCGTGACTCGCACCGGCTTGCCCGCCGCCATCAGCGCCAGGGCCTCGAAGCCGACGGTCGCAGCGACAGTGACCGTGAACAGAAAGATCGCCGGCCAGCCGAACTGGTACAGCCCGAACAGCGTGGCGGGCAGCAGCGCCAGGATCACCAGCGCCATGATGCGACCGATGCTGATCGGCGCATGAGCGTGGGGGCTGGCTGAAAGGGGTGGATTCATGGCTTGCTGGTCTCAATCGGCAGTCACTGATGATCGTGGGCCGCAATGCGGCATTCGCGCCAAGGGCCAAGGGCCAAGGGCCGAGGGCCGAGGGCCGAGGGCCGAGGGCCGAGGGCCGAGGGCCGAGGGCCGAGGGAAAGTACGCTGGCCATTCCCCAGGCCGCGTCAACCGCGCTTGGCGTTTGGCACCCTGGCGCTCGGCTGCTAGGCCCTTTGCCCTTTGCCCTCCGGCATTAATCCGCCTCCGCCACCTCGGGCGCTGCCTTGGGCACTGCCTCGGCGCGCTTCTTCGCCTCCGCTTCCCGCTTCCGCCTTGCCATGGCCTCGCGCTTGGCGCGCTTCTGCGCCTCGATGCGCGCAGTGCGGGCCTCGGCGAGGCGCTTGGTCTCGGTCTGCTTTTGCTTGGCGCGGCCGCGGGCGGCGAGCTCGCCCTTGGCGTGGTTGAAGTACTGCACCAGCGGGATGTGCGCCGGGCAGACGTAGGCGCAGGAGCCGCAGCCGATGCAGTCCATGAGTCCCTGGCCGACGGCGCTGTCGAGGTCGCCGCCGCGGATGTGGGCGGCCATGTTGAGCGGCACCAGACCGCAGGGGCAGGCGCCGACGCAGCTCGCGCAGCGGATGCAGGGCGCGGGCTGGCGTTGGTTGGTCTCGGCGGCGGTAAGCGCCAGTACGCCGTTGCTGCCCTTCATGATGGGCACGCGCAGCTCGGCGAGTGGCTGGCCCATCATCGGCCCGCCGCTGATGAGCTTGGCGGGCGCCTCGCTGAAGCCGCCGCAGTGGTCGATGAGCGACTCCACCCGGGTGCCGATAGGCACGCGCAGGTTGCGCGGCCGGGTGATGGCCTGGCCGGTGATGGTGACCACCCGCGAGATCAGCGGCCGGCCCAGGCGCAGTGCCTCGTGCACGGCGAACGCCGTCGCCGGGTTGTGCACCACCACGCCGATGTCGGCGGTGAGGCCGCGCGCCGGCGTCTCCTTGCCGGTGAGCGTCTGCACCAGGTGCTTCTCGGAGCCCATCGGGTAGCGCATGGGCAGCCGCACCACGTGGATGTGCGCGAAGGGCGCGGCGGCCTCCTGCAAGATCGCGATGGCCTGGGGCTTGTTGCCCTCGATGCCGATGACGATGCGCCCGACGCCCAGCGCATGCGCCATGATGCGCGCGCCGTCCACCACGCCTTCGGGCTGTTCGCGCATCAGGCGGTCGTCGCAGGTGAGATAGGGCTCGCACTCGGAGCCGTTGATCACCAGCGTGTGCAGGCTGTAGCGGTTACGCAGGTTGAGCTTCACGGCGGACGGGAAGGTCGCGCCACCCATGCCGACGACGCCGGCGGCGGCGACGCGCGCCGCGATCTCCTCGGGCACCAGCGCAAAGGGATCGTCGACGCCCTCGACGTCCGGGTGCCAGCGATCCTCGCCGTCCGGCTGCAGCGTGATGGCGCGCACGTTGAGCCCGGACGGGTGGTTGGCCGGGTAGAGCCCGAGGCCCGCGATGCGCCCGGACGTGGGCGCATGGATGGGTGCGGACACGGCCCCCTGGGCGTGGGCGATGAGCTCGCCCTTGAGCACGTGCTGGCGGCGTTGCACGACCGGATTCGCGGCCGCGCCGATGTGCTGCTGCAACGGGATGTGCAGCAGCACCGGCATGGGCAGGTCTTCGATCGGCGCCTCGGCGGCCAGCGCCTTGCGGTCGTCCGGGTGGACGCCGCCGCGGATGCGAAACAGCTTCAGCTTCGCGCTCGGCGTGGTGCTCATCAGGGCGCTCATCAGGGTGCTCGCTCGGGTGCTCATCAGGCTGCCTCCGGCACGGGCCAGACCCAGTTGGTGAGTGTTTGTGTCGGCGCGCGCAGCTCGATGCACTCCGTGGGGCAGTCATCGACGCACTTGCCGCAGCCGGTGCAGGCGTCCTCGAACACGGCATGGATCTGATCGTTGGCGCCGATGATCGCGTCCGTCGGACAGCGCTTGAAACAGCGTGTGCAGCCGATGCAGAGCCGCTCGTGGATGTGCGCCACCTTCGGTGCTTCCTCGGTCACGGCCGACAGGTCGACACTGACGCCCAGGAGTGACGCCAACTCCTCTGCCACCGCCCTGCCCCCTGGCGGGCACAGCGTCACCGGCGCGGTGCCGGCGGCGACCGCCGCCGCGGCGGGGCCACAGCCGGGGTAACCGCACTGCCCGCACTGGGAGCCGGGCAGCAGTTCTTCCACCTGGCCCACGATGGGGCTCTCCTGGACGGCCAGATAGCGGGCCGCGATGCCGAGCAGCGCGCCCAAGCCCAGGCCCAAAGCGGTGAGACTGAAGATGGCTGCAATCATGTCAAATCAGTGGCTAGTGGCTAATGAGTGGCTCGTGGCTCGTGGCTAGGAAGACAGGGACGCGGCTACCGGGCCAGGGGGCTGGTCGCGGAGCCCTAGCCCCTGATTCAGGCCAGGCCCGCAAAGCCCATGAACGCCAGGGACAACAACCCGGCGACGACAAGCGCAATGGGCGTCCCGGCGAAGGCCGCCGGCACCTGCGCCAGCGCGAGCCGCTCTCTCAGGCCCGCGAACAGCACCATCACCAAGGTAAAGCCGAGCGCCGAGCCGAAGCCGTACACGAGGCTCTCCAGGAAGCCGTGATGCTCCTGCACGTTCAGCAGCGCCACGCCCAGCACGGCGCAGTTGGTGGTAATGAGTGGCAGGAAGATGCCCAGCACCTGATACAGTGTCGGCGAGAGCTTGCGCACGACCATCTCGGTGAACTGCACCACGGCCGCGATCACCAGGATGAAGGTCAGGATGCGCAGGAAGCCGATGTTGAGCGGCTCCAGCACCAGCTCCTGCAACAACCAACTGGCACCCGCCGCCAGGGTCAGTACGAACGTGGTCGCGAGCCCCATGCCCAGCGCCGAGTCCAGCTTGTTGGACACACCCATGAAGGGGCAGAGACCAAGGAACTTCACCAGCACCACGTTGTTCACGAGGGCGGTGGCGAGGATCAGCATCAAGTATTCGGTCATCGCGGCTTGCTGCCCCCCATGGCGGGGTGTTTGTGGTTGGCGCCCGATAATGGCCCGGTGGCACATTGCCGGCGCAAGTGCAGGAGGTAATAGCAATCCGGATGCCAGCATCGGACCAGCGTTCAGCCAAGCCGCATCGCCACGGGGCAAAGCCGTGCGCAAGTGCCCGTTCTCAATGCATGGGCGCCCGCCGCAGGGGCATCCTTGCGGGCAGCGGACGCTGGACTGGTTGCCCGCCCCGGTGAGTGGCGCGACTGTCGCGCATGCCACAACCGGATGCTGCGACGCAGCAGGATTGTCACAATTCCTACAGGGCCATCGCGGCGCACCGGCGCCGACTCCGCGCCGAGCCGTTGTGGAACCTCGGCTTGACCGGCCCGCACATTGAGCCCAGATTTGGCGTGAAAACTGCTTTGTTCTGCGGATGGACCGCGGCCGTCGGCCGCACGCAGACCGACCCAGCGGAGGCTCCAGTGACCAGGCGCAAAGGCATCAAGACCCAACCGGCCGACCAGCTCGCCGCCGAAGACGACGAGGCGGACGGCGCGGCGCATGCCAACGCCGGCGGCTTCACGCATGGCGCAGAGTTGCCCATTGCCAGTGCGCTGGGCGAGTTCCTGAGCGACCCGCCGCCAGGCACACCCGCCGAGGTGGTGGAGGCACTGACGCTGATGGCCGGCGACCCCGAACACCCACTGCCGCCGCGGCTCTACTTCGAGACCGTCGAGCAGGCGCCGGTGGCCATCTCCATCACCGACCACAAGGCCAACATCCTCTACGCCAACGCCGCCTTCGAGGCGCTCACCGGCTACAGCCGCGACGAGGTCATGGGCAAGAACGAGTCCATCCTCTCCAGCAACGCCACGCCGGACTCCATCTACAAGCAGCTCTGGCGCACCATCCAGCGCAAGCGGCCGTGGAAGGGCACGCTCATCAATCGGCGCAAGGACGGCGAGGACTACCTAGCGGAGCTCACCATCTCGCCGGTGCTGGACGCCGCCGGGCGCATCCGCTACTACCTCGGCATGCACCGCAACGTCACCCGCGAGCACGAGCTCTCGGTGGCGCTGCGCCAGCAGAAAACGCGCATCGAGACGGTGCTCGACGCCGCCCCCGTGCTGGTGGTGCTGCTCGACACCGACGGGCGCATCATCCTGGACAACCAGGAGTACAAGAAGCTCTTGGGCGACCTGCGCGGGCGCGAGCCGCTGACCCTGCTGCGCGCGGCGCTGAAGGAGCAGGCGGGCTTCGACCCGCTGGAGCGCGCCGCCGCCGGCGAGGGCTTCCGCGACATCGAGGTGAGCATCGAGGTGCCAGGCAGCAGCGGGCCGCGCTGGTTCGCTTGCTCCGGCAGTGCCGTGAACGAGTCCGACTCCAGCCTGTCCGGCTACTTCATCCGCGGCGACGCCGGCGATCAGCGCCTGCTGCTGCTCGCCAACGACATCACCGGCCGGCGCCGCGAGATCGAGCGCGCGCATCTGGAGAACCTGCGCGCGCGCCTCGCCGAGCAGCAATTGGCGCAGGGCATGCGCGAGGCGCTCACCGCCGCCAGCTTCCAGCTCCAGGTGCCGCTCAACATGATCCGCGCCGCCAGCGCCATGTTCAAAGACGGCAGCGGCAACCCGGCGCTGTTTGCCGACATGCTAGGTCAGGTCACGGAGGCCGGCGAGGCCGCGCTGGCCACCCTCAACGCCGCGCTGCCCACGGAAATGCCGGAGCCCGGCGTCAACGTGAACATCAACGAGCTGCTGCGCCACGTGCTGGCACTGGAGACGGACAACCTGCTCGCCGCCGGCATCGTCGTGGACTGGCAGCCAGCGCTGGTGCTGCCGGAGCTGTCCGGCCATAAGAACGAGCTGCGCTCCCTGTTCAAGCACCTGATCGACAACGCCCTGCAAGCCATGTACGAGGGCGGCGGCAGCCATCGCGGGCTCAGGCTCGCCACCCGCGCGCTGGACGACGCCGTGGAGGTCATCGTCGAAGACAACGGCCCCGGCATCCCGCCGGAGCGCCGGCTCAAGGTGTTCGAGCCCTTCCACATCGGCTGGCGCAACCGCCGCGGGCGCGCCGGCATGGGGCTCGCGCTGGCGCAGGAGATCGTCAACCAGCACGCCGGCAGCATCGAGATCGACCCCCAGTACCGCGACGGCTGCCGGGTGCGCGTGACCCTCGGCAACGTCCGCCCGCAGGACTGACCGGCCACCAGGCCAGCTATCGGCTGCCAGCGCACCCAACCTATGCTCGAGATGCCCGAAGCCCCAACACCACCAAGAGACCCCAACCCCGCGGACAGCGGCGACGCCGCCCGCCTGCACCTGCTGGAGCAGCAGCTCGCCGCCCTGTTCGACGTCAGCAGCGTGCTGAGCCGCTCGCTGGAGCTGCGCGAGACCCTGCGCCAGGTGCTGCGCACCCTGCATGACCGCGGCCGGGTCTGCAGCGGCATGGTGAGCCTGCTGGACCCCGACACCGGCGACCTGCTGGTGGCCGCTCTGCACCACGACGACATCAGCCCCTTCGAGAAGATCCGCTACCGCCCGGGCGAGGGCGTCATCGGCCAGGTGCTGGAGAACAACGAGCCCTGCGTGCTGCAACGCCTGGGCGATGAGCCGCGCTTCCTCGACCGGCTTGGGCTCTTCGATGCAGACCTGCCCTTCATCGGCGTGCCGGTGCGCATTGGCCAGGACGACATCGCCGGCGTCTACGCCCTACAGCCGCCGGAGGTAGACGCCCTGCTGCCGCAGCGCGCCCGCTTCGCCGAGATGGTCGCCAACCTCATCGGCCAGGCCGTGCGGTTGTCCCGCTCCGTGGAGGACGAGCGCCGGGCGCTCCGTGAAGAGCGCGACACCCTGCGCCGGCAGGTCAAGGGCAGCCACGGCTTCGACAACATCATCGGCCACACGGAGCGCATGCGCCTAGTGTTCGAGCAGGTGCGCCAGGTGGCCAAGTGGAACACCACCGTGCTGCTGCGCGGCGAGTCCGGCACCGGCAAGGAGCTCATCGCCAGCGCCATCCACTACAACTCCCCGCGCAACGGCGGCCCCTTCGTCAAGCTCAACTGCGCGGCACTACCCGACAACCTGCTGGAGTCCGAGCTCTTCGGCCACGAGAAAGGCGCCTTCACCGGCGCCCAAGCCCAGCGCAAGGGCCGTTTCGAGCAGGCCGACGGCGGCACCATCTTTCTCGACGAGATCGGCGAGATCAGCCCCGCCTTCCAGGCCAAGCTGCTGCGCGTGCTCCAGGAGGGCGAATTCGAGCGCGTTGGCGGCGGCCGCACGCTCAAGGTAGACGTGCGCATCATCGCCGCCACCAACCGCAACCTGGAGCAAGAGGTCCGCGACGGCATGTTCCGCGAGGACCTCTACTACCGCCTCAACGTCATGCCCATCCTCATGCCGGCGCTGCGCGAGCGCGTCGAGGACATCCCCGAGCTCGCCCGCTTCCTGGTGGCCAAGCTCGCCAAGCGCCAGGGCCGCGAGCTCAGCATCACCGACAGCGCGCTCGCCGTGCTCATGCGCCACCACTGGCCCGGCAACGTCCGCGAGTTGGAAAACTGCATGGAGCGCGCCGCCGTCATGAGCGAAGGCGGCATCATCGACCGCGACGTGCTCAATCTCACCGGCCTCGACGTCGGCAGCCTGCCCGAGGTCCTCCTCGCCGCCACGCCCACCGCCGGCCCCTCCCCCGCCGCCGACATCGACCTCGACGCCCCCGACGTCGACGAGCGCGAGCGCGTCATCGCCGCCCTGGAACAGGCCGGCTGGGTGCAGGCCAAGGCCGCCCGCCTGCTCGGCATGACGCCACGGCAGATCGCCTATCGCATTCAGACCATGAAGATTCGGGTGAAGCAGTTTTGAGCCTGGCATGAACGATCTTCAATCATCACCAGACTGCTACTTTTGCAGAGTAACCAGGGGCGAAACCGACCCCTTTGTATTCGAGAACCGCTCGTTTGTGGGCGTGTTCGACACCCATCCCGTGAATCCGGGGCATGCCTTGATTGTTCCCAGGAGGCATGTCGTCTCGATTTTCGATCTGAATGCAGCAGAGCAGGCAGACTTTTTCGATGCGCTCCGGGGCGTCAAGCGTGCCATTGAATCAACCGATCTGCGAGCGCTCTATCAGGAGATGCTGCACAGGGATTACTTGAGAGACAGGCCCAAAGACCACATCGAGACGATGCTGGCGCTGGACTTTCTCGGGAACGTGCCTGACGCGTACACCGTTGGCAACAACGATGGCAGAGAAGCGGGACGGAGCATCGACCATTTGCACACCATCGTGTTGCCGCGTTATCGCGGCGACATCGAGAACCCAAAAGGCGGCATTCGCAACGTCATCCCTGCGAGGGCACATTATCCAAGACGATGAAGGATGACGAGCCGATCCGGGGTGGGGGTCGATCGTAACTTTGGCCAGCGGCTTCCTGCTGTGGGATCAGCGTCCTCGGCGCGATCAGGGCGATTCGCGGCGAGGACGCCGCTCCCACGGCAGACGACTGCCGGCCGACGTTATGATCAAGGCCGGCCGCGCACCTGCTCGTCTACACGGAATACTTTCACGGTCTCTGGAGCCTGGGAGCGAGAATAGGGCACACCTCGTGACGATTCCGGGCGGCCACGCTCGCCTCACATAGCAATACTTTTCTCGATCTCCGTATACAGCATTTCACCTATCACAGTCCCGCTGCGTCCGACCTATGCTTGATAGTTAATATCGCGCGGGTTCAAGACCAAGGCTTCCTGCCCATACAACGCTTGCATCCACCCGAGCCACCACGATTCGGCGACAGATCCCGCCCCGTGGCGGAAGCGCCGAACGCATCGACACATCACCTTCCTCTTGACCAATTGAGCTACATCAGCTAGACCGCAGTTTCACTGCATCTGCCGTTGCGGAAATTGCCTAGTCTTACAGTGGTTTTCATGGGTTTGTTGCGCGGATATCGTGCACAACACCAGCAGGGAGGATCCCCGTGATCCCGGCAGCCGACAGCGCGACCGATCCTTACGCCCTCACGAGCGCCTTGCAACGGCCCGACCGCCATGTACCCGTTGGCACTGCCAGTTCGGCAGTTCCTCCATACACATCAATCAATCCCCGGGTCGGGTCAGAACCTCGCCGGACCGTATCCGTGAAGACTGTCTGCCCGCCCGCCTATCCCGAATTCCCGCGGCCGAACAGCGAGTTCAGGCATTTGCAGAAGAACATGCACTATTGCGCTAGGGAGACGTCGATTCTTGGCCATTTCCTGTTGGCAAACAGGCCGAACGGGACCAACAGGGCCGAAATCGGCGCGGAGCTCGAATCTGCCCAGCAATTAGGCCGTTCCCGAGTTCCTCAGCTTTCAGCGCCCCCGTTCCGAATAGCGGGGCACTGAGACTATTCGGGCATCCTGCCCGGCGGAAAACGCCGAGTGCCTCGGCGCCTCCCGGGACCGCCCACGCCATGCGTACAGCGTACCTGCTGGTCGACCGTGGGCAGCCTGCTTAAAACTCAGGGCCATGTAGAGGAGACCAACCTGCATCCTCTGCGCTTATCGAGGACATCAAGATGACGAAAGTACACAAAGTGCTCTTGGCTTCCACAAGTGTCGCATTAGCGTTATCCATAGTGGCGCCGACCGCGGCTTACGCCAGCGAGACAGTGACGTGCCTGTGGGACATCAGCCGAAACGAGTATCGCAACATCAAGGGTGGAAAATATTCCGATACTGAAAGAGTCGGTGATCGTGACGCCAGGCGCATTTTAAACTCTGGCCCCAAGATCAGGCCCGATGGCAGAAGTCGCTGCAAAATCCAGAACGCGGCGTATGCGCGACTTGGCGTTAGAATCGAGAAGAGAGAGCTGAAGCTGAAGCGGCACGGGCGGACACCCGACTGCCGAGACCTCAGGGTCAGGCAACGCTGCTATAAGGATAATCACAGAGACGACCACCGACACGACCGCAGAGACGATCACGGCAACGTCCACGGAGACCGTCGATAGACGCGTAAAGGGTCGTGTAACAGCAAGCGCGTGTTCGCGCTTGCTGGACCTCGCGCCGTGGATCGAGTTTGGTCTGCCGGCATGACATGCATAGGCAAATCAGTAGCGTGGGCGGCGGTATATGGAATCTACCGGGCATCTCGCCAGTCATATCAGCACTGAACAGCAGGGCTAACCGAAAGGGACCGGAATATTGTCACTACGAAATACGCGAAGCACGCGGAAGGGCACGGATGAGTGGCGAGTGGGGGCCTTTTCGCTCTTTTCGCGTCTTTCGGGCACCTCTGCCCGTGCGGGGCAGAATGCCCCGCCATTTCTCAAGCGCCCAAGCCCTCCAGAAATGGAGTAGAGCGGAAACCGCGTTTTCGCTTCGCGTCTCGAAAAATGCCTTGGAAGGCATTTTTCGAGGACCCCTTTCGTAGTTCCTCTTCAGACGCTGCCGCGGTCGGACATGTCGCTTGCGGACCGACTGGGCGGTCGCCACCTAGCGGTTCGGCTCCTGCTGTGCCGAGCGCCCTCCGTGGACGCCTCGTCGCTGTCTGTCTCCGCAAGCTATCCTTGCGTGAAGCGATCTTCTGCCCGGAGGTAAAAGCGACGTGAAAGATAAGGTTCAGACCTTCTTCGATTGGCTTGCCATTGGCGGGAGCCTGCTCTGGCTGGCCGGTATCGGCTTGCTGTTTTCCAATAGCGCGTTGACGGAAGGCTGGTTGCTGGACTTCGCCGCGCTGGTGGTGTTCGGTCTGGCGGCCATCTGGGCACTGTGGTGGATGATCAGGTCCTTCATCGCAGGCTGACAGGCCGCGATGGCACCGAATCAGTACAGTTGCCCCGCGCCGCACGCAACCGCCGGTATGCCCCAAGCGCGATCAGAAAATTGCTCACCGATAGCAGGCTCTCGCTGGCGCCGTGCAGCAGGTCCGCGTGAGACAGGCTCGGCAGGCCAAGCCGGGCGGTGGCGATGTGGGTGGCGGTGATGGTGCCGGCGACGAAGACGAGCAGGAACCAGAAGCCGGCGATGCTGATGGGCGAGAACAGCGCGCGATCCTGGCGGGCCACCACGAGCAACAGCGACAAGAAGCCAAGATACATGAGGTTCGCGCCGGGTAGGAGCGCGCTCACGCCACCGGCGATCAACAACCGGGTCAGCCCCCAGGACAACCCCACCGCCACAAGCACGCCCGCAAGCCAGGAGGCGTTGAGCCGGCGCGTGCGGAGCATCAGCAGGGTTGCGGCCAGCAGCGACAGGCTGCCGAGGAAGGTCATGAGCCGGGAGGCGTCGAGCAGCCAGGTGGTGCGGTCGCCGCTGGCGTGAAACGACAACACCAACAGGCCGGCGCACAGGTGCGGAATCATGGCGTACGCGAACAGCCGCAGCCGCGGGCGACCGATGCGCACCGCATAGCGGTGGATCAACAGGATCGCCGCCAGCCATTCGCTGACGGTGAGTAAATGGATGAGCCAAGTGGGTACAGACAGCAGCATCGGGGCGGGACAGCGATGGCGGGGTGAGGGATGGCACACTAGCCCCGCTCCGCGGCTGGACGCAATGCGGGGCACCGGGCGAGCCGCGGACGAGTCCGTTCCGCACGCCTTGCTCATGGCCTCGACCACCTGGTGCCGGAAACGGCGGAATGCAGAGCGTCCGCCCTTGCTCCCACGCTGGCGAGACCGGGCAAATATTGCTCGCAACGCCGAAATCGAGGGCGTCGTAGGTCGGTTTACGCTGCGCTAACCCGACCTACGCCCTGAAGCGGATCTTTGCTCTCTGGAGCATGCGAGCCAGCACCGCCCGCTGCTCGGAGTTATGATCGCCGCCGTTCCGCCGGGGCACCGCAGCCCGCGCACGCGGGGTGAGCGAGATCCATGCAGCTCGATGACATCGTCCCCTGGGGCCGGTCCTTCGACGAGTACCGCGCCATGTTCGCGCTGACGGACGCCGACCTCGGCGGGAAAATCCTCGGCTGCGGCGACGGCCCCGCGTCCTTCAACGCCGAGGCCACCGCGCGCGGCGCACGTGTGGTGTCCGCGGACCCGATCTATGCCTTCACCGCGGCGGACATCAGCAGCCGCATCCACGCCGTATGACCGCAGATCGAGGCGGGCGTCCGGGCGCATCCCGAGCGCTATGTCTGGACCCGCTTCGCCGGCGTCGACGATCTGGTGGCCGCGCGCTTGACCGCGATGGAGCGGTTTCTGGTGGACTACGCGGCGCCCGGCGCGTCTTCGCGCTATGTCACCGGGGCACTACCGGCACTGCCCTTCGCCGCTGGACAGTTCGATCTGGCCTTGGTCTCGCACCTGCTCTTCATGTACTCGCAGCATCTGGGCGCCGAGGAACA
>NZ_JAJDNQ010000079.1 GCF_022340605.1 Thiohalocapsa sp. | reverse complement strand
TTGGTGGGCCGTCTAGGATTCGAACCTAGGACCAATGGATTAAGAGTCCACTGCTCTACCAGCTGAGCTAACGGCCCGCTTGTTTGTCGGCAGCAACCGCCGTGCGGTTTACCCTTGCGAATTGGGGCGAACGATGGGGCTCGAACCCACGACCACCTAGGCCACAACCAGGTGCTCTACCAACTGAGCTACGTCCGCCATTAAAAACCTGCCGAGCACTGCGCCGAGCACTGCTCAGGCGCCGTTCGCGCTGTGCCAATTCATCACTGCGAATGGCGCCCCGAGGAGGACTCGAACCCCCGACCAAGAGCTTAGAAGGCTCCTGCTCTATCCGCCTGAGCTATCGGGGCCATGACCCTCGGCACCTCAGCTAACCCGGGCAAATTGCCGAAATCCCTGGCTGATTGCCGTCACCGCGGCGCCGTGCGGCGAATCCGGATTCGTCCCGGCAACCCCGCCCATGTTGGTCGGGGTAGAGGGATTCGAACCCCCGACATCCTGCTCCCAAAGCAGGCGCGCTACCAGACTGCGCTATACCCCGGTGTCGGTGAGGTTCGGCATCGCCGTAACCCTAAACCGCACAGGATATAGGCAACGATCAGTCACGTCAAATCCTTCTGCATTTTTCACCCGAGCGTGGCCGCGGTGTCGCCAACCGCCGCGGCCCCTGGCGGCCGCCGCGACAACGAGATTCCTGCAGCGAGGTCCGCGCTTGCGCACCGCCCGCGGGGACTGGATCATGGCCGCCTCGCAGCCTGGGAGGTATAGACTGGGGAGGTCACGATGGGCGCAAACATTCTCGATGGCAAGGCCATCTCGGCAGAGATTCGAGGGCAATTGAAGACACAGGTGGACACGCGCCTGGCCGCCGGGCAGCGCCCGCCGGGGCTGGCCGTGGTCCTGGTTGGGGAGAATCCCGCCTCGCAGGTCTATGTGCGGAACAAGGCCAAGGCATGCGCCGAGGTGGGCTTCCATTCGGCGCTGCACGAGCTGCCGGCGACCACCTCCGAGGGGGAGTTGCTGGCGCTGGTGGACCAGCTCAACGCGGACCCGGCCATCGACGGCATCCTGGTGCAACTGCCGCTGCCGGAGCAGATCGATGCGGAGGCGGTCATCGAGCGCATCCTGCCCACGAAGGACGTGGACGGCTTCCACCCGTACAACGTCGGCCGCCTCGCGCTGCGGATGCCGCAGCTTCGGCCCTGCACGCCGAAGGGCATCATGACCCTGCTGGACCGCACCGGCCAGCGCCTGGAGGGCCTGGACGCGGTGGTGATCGGCCAGTCCAACATCGTCGGCCGGCCCATGGCCCTGGAATTGCTGGCCGCCCGCTGCACCATCACGGTGTGTCACAGCCGCACCAAAGATTTGGCGCAGAAGTCCCGCGCCGCCGACGTGTTGGTGGTGGCCATCGGCCGCGCGCGCTACGTCCCCGGCGACTGGATCAAGCCCGGCGCGCTGGTCATCGACGTGGGCATGAACCGCGACGCGGACGGCAAGCTCTGCGGCGATGTGGAGTTCGCCGCGGCGGCGGAACGTGCCGCATGGATCACGCCGGTGCCGGGCGGGGTCGGCCCCATGACCATCGCGAGCCTGCTGGAGAACACGCTGCAGGCGGCAGAGCTCCATGGCGCGCTCTGAGAGGATGCGAGGGAAACCCGTTGCGGCTTCGCGGCAGGCGGCTGTCTACGTCGCGCCGACGCGAGAGGGCCGACGATGAGGCAGCGATATCCAGCGCCGCGTCGGGCTTCGCTCGCGCTCAGCCCGACCTACCCGCTCCGAAAATGAGCGGATCGTAGGTCGGGTTAGCGCAGCGTAACCCGACGATGGGCGCCAGTAAGGGCGCGAGTAAGCCGTTGACTGTCGGGTTACGCTATCGCTAACCCGACGTACAACCCGACCTACGCCGACCTACGCCGACCGCCGTCGCGGCCTCCCATAATGGCTGCTCCAGGCGCCGGCGTGGGAGCGCCATTGCCTCTTGTGGCGCGACGACGGCTGGGAAGGCCGCCGGTCGCGGCACCGAGAGTGCCGCTCCCACAAGCGCTGCTACGCCGCCGGTCGCGGCACCGGGAGTGCCGCTCCCACACGAGCTGCTACGCCGCATCCTCTCACAGTCTCGTCGCTCGTCCACCTGACCGCCGCGGCGCGTCAGTCGTTTTTGACGCGTTCCTCACCTTCGGCCTCGGGCAGGTCGAGCGCGGCGGCCAGGTCCTGGATGCGGGCGTCGAACAGCGCGGCAACACAGGCGAAGCCTTCGTTGGTCGGGTGCATCGGGTCGTGCCATTGATCCGGCGCAAGACAACCGCGGCAGTTGACGTGGTGGACGTGGTCGAAGCCGGCGGCCAGGTCGGCGAGTGCCTCGTTGTAGCGGTCCATGATGGCGATCATCACCCGCACCTGGAGGCCCGGATCGACGATGCCACGGGAGCGCAGCGGCTCGCCGAGCCACTCGTCATCTTTCTCCCGGGGGATCGGCGCGTCGTAGCCGTGCAGCAGCACCTGCACGCCCGGATGGCGCTCCGCGATCTCGACGAAGAGGCCGCGATAGTGGTGAAGCAGTTCGCCAATGAAGGCGTCGAACGCTGGCGTGTGGGCGTAATCCTCGGGCTGGTGATGCGGATCGAACGGCGCCACGAGCCGGGCGAGGCGCCGGTTGCCAACCATATCGTTGCCGCCGCCACTGATCAGGAAGAAATGCGGCTTTTCCTGTGCCAGCGGGTCGAAGATGTCCTGCTCCTTCTCGCGCATGATGTTGGCGAGCGTGTCACCGGCGCGTCCGCGGCTCAGCACCGCGTAACGCCCGGACAGGTGGTCGATGACATCCTTCAGCCAGAAAGGATACTGGAACCAGGAATCACCCTCGGAGACGATCCGGATGCCGTCGTAGCCGTCGCGCATGCGCTCGCGGTAACACCGCTCCCGGTACATGCGCGAATAGGCGTTGAAGAGATCCGTCAGCTCGTCCCGGTAGCGTTCCAGGAAACCCACGTCGTCCGTCACCGGCTCGGCCAGCGGATCCATGTATGCCGCGTTGCGAACGAGTTGCACGAACTCGAGCAGATCGTCCGGCGCGAAGAGCGCTTCGCGCAGCATACCCATGAATTCTTCCTGATCGATCGACCCTAGATCTATCCCTGCCATCTGTGCATCCTCGTCGCGTTGTGGATTTTGTTCTCGGGCACCCGCTGTGACGTGCTCAGCCGCGCCGCCAGGTGGTGCCGTCGGGGCCGTCCTCCAGCAGGATTCCCGCGGCCGTGAGCTCGTCGCGAATGCGATCCGCCTCGGCGAAGTCCCGCGCCTTGCGGGCGGCGGCACGGCGGGCGATGAGGGCGTCGATCTCGGCGTCGGACAAGCCCGCGTCACCGGCACCCGCCTTGAGATAGGCGTCCGCGTCCTGCCCGAGCAGGCCCAGGTCGGCGCCGAGGGCGCGCAGCTCCGCACCCAGCGCCGCCGCGGCGTCGAGCTCGCCCGCGTCGCGCAGCCGGTTGATCTCCCGCGCCAGGTCGAACAGCACCGCCACGGCCTCCGGGGTGTTGAAATCGTCGTTCATGGCCGCGTCGAAGCGCTCCCGAAACGCCTCGCCACCGGCCGGCGCCACGTCCGCCGGCGGCAGGCCGCGCAGCGCCGTATAAAGCCGCGTCAGCGCCGCGCGTGCGCCGTCGAGCTGACTGTCGTCGTAGTTGAGCGGGCTGCGGTAGTGGCTGCCGAGGATGAAGTAGCGCACCTCCTCGGGCTGGTAGTGCTCGAGAATCTGGCGCACGGTGAAGAAGTTGCCCAGGGACTTGGACATCTTCTCGTCGTTCACGCGCACGAACCCGTTGTGCATCCACACGTTGACGAAGGTCTCGCCGGTGGCGCCCTCGCTCTGGGCGATCTCGTTCTCGTGGTGCGGGAACATCAGGTCCGCCCCGCCGCCATGGATGTCGAAGTGGTTACCGAGGCAGCCGGTGGACATGGCCGAGCACTCGATGTGCCAGCCGGGCCGGCCCGGTCCCCAGGGCGAGTCCCAGGCGGGCTCGCCGGGCTTGGCGGCCTTCCAGAGCGCGAAGTCGAGTGGGTCGCGCTTGGCTTCGCCCACCTCCACGCGGGCACCGGCGCGCAGGTCCTGCGGGTCCTTGCCGGAGAGCTTGCCGTAGCCCGGGAAGCTCGCCACCGCATAGTAGACGTCGCCGTTGTCCGCCACGTAGGCATGGCCCTTGTCCAGCAGGCGCCCGATCATGGCCTGCATCTCCGCCATGTGGGCGGTGGCTCGCGGCTCCTGGTCGGGCCGCAGCACGCCCAGGCGATCGGCGTCCTCGTGCATGGCGGCGATGAAGCGCTCCGTCAGCGCCGCCATCGGCTCGCCATTTTCGTCCGCGCGGCGGATGATCTTGTCGTCCACATCCGTGATGTTGCGCACATAGGTGACGTCGTAGCCCAGGCGCTTGAAGTGCCGGTAGACGACGTCGAACACCACCAGCACCCGCGCGTGCCCGAGGTGGCAGAGGTCATAGACCGTCATGCCGCAGACATACATACGCACGCGGCCGGGGGTGAGCGGCCGGAAAGGTTCCTTGCGTCGGGTGAGACTGTTGTGGATCTCGAGCATCGGGGACTCGCGGCCTTGGGCACGGTTGAGGTTTGCGGCGCCGCGCAACGGCTGCACGCGCGGGCGCCGGGCATCTTAGCAAAGTGCATACCAGCCGAGAACGGCCCGAGCTGCCCGGGGGTTTTGCGCCGGCGCCGAAACCCGTAGCATGATGGGCCATTGTCACACGCCTGCACGCCGGCCCCATCGCGGCCCGGCGCGCGTTCCGACAGGAGCTTTCCGATGATCAAAATGACGACCAACCACGGTGACATCTGCCTCGAGCTGGATCACCAGAACGCCCCCATCACCGCCGCCAACTTCGAGCAGTACGTCCGCGACGGGCACTACGACGGCACCCTGTTTCACCGTGTCATCGATGGCTTCATGATCCAGGGTGGCGGCATGAACACCGACTTCGTGCAGAAGCCCACCCGTGCCCCGATCCAGAACGAGGCCAAGAACGGCCTCAAGAACGTCACCGGCAGCGTCGCCATGGCGCGCACCAACGATCCGCACTCCGCCTCGGCACAGTTCTTCATCAACGTCGCAGACAACGGCTTCCTGGACTATCCGGGCCAGGACGGCTGGGGCTACTGCGTCTTCGGCAAGGTGGTGGACGGCATGGACGTGGTGAACGCCATCAAGGGCGTCAAGACCGGCTCGCGCATGGGCCACCAGGACGTGCCCGTGGAGGACGTCGTCGTCCAGAAGGCCGAGGTGGTGGAGGGCTGAGCACCCACGGCGCCGCGCTGCACGGGACTGCATGGCGTCCGTAGCCGATGGCCGCCCGATGCCGCAGCCACCTTCCGCGGCCGCGGCGCCGGCGTCCGGTCGCACCGGCGCGCAGCGTGCCGGTGACACGCTGTTCATTTCCGACCTGCACCTGTCGCCGCAGCAGCCGGACCTGACGGCGCTGTTCCTGCACTGGCTCGGCACGCGCCCACGCGGCGCCGCGGCGCTCTACATCCTCGGCGACCTGTTCGACACCTGGATTGGCGACGACGACGACGGCTACCGGGACATCGAAGCCGCCCTGGCGGAGGTCGCGGCGGCCGGTACCCGCTGCCAGCTCATGCACGGCAACCGTGATTTCCTGCTCGGCCGCCGCTTTGCCCGGCGCACCGGTGTCACGCTCCTGCGGGACCCCGCCCGGATCACGCTCGCCGGCGAGCCCATGCTGCTGATGCACGGCGACCTGCTCTGCACCGACGATGTCCCCTACCAGCGTTTCCGGCGGCGGGTGCGCAACCCGCTGGTGCAGTGGCTGTTCCTGCGCCAGAGCCTGCGCCGGCGTCGGCGCATCGCCGCCAACTACCGGCAGCAAAGCGCGCGGGCCATGGCGGACAAGACCGCGGAGATCATGGACGTGAACGCCGACACCGTCCTGCGCTACATGCGCCGGCACGGGGTGCGCCGGCTCATCCACGGCCACACCCATCGACCGGCGGATCACCCACTGAGACTGGACGGCGCGCCCGCCCACAGACACGTGCTGGCGGACTGGTCAGCGGCGGGGGGCGAGGTGCTGGTGGCCGCGGGCGGTGAGCTGATAAGAGAGCCCGTGCGGCCGCCCGGCGCCGGCGCCAGCTAAGAGGATATCGCCGCGGCCTCTTATGACGCGGCCATCGGAGGTCGGGCCGACGCCAAGAGGCCCGATACGCAGGCGGCTACATCGGGCCCCGTGTCGAGACCGTACGTCGGGCCGACGCCAGGAGGCCCGACGCGCGGGCGGCTACATCGAGCGCCGTGTCGGGCTTCGTGCCTCGGCCCGATCTACTCGGGTCTGCGTAGACCCGGCACGGCACCGGGGGGTTGTGCCGCGCTCACCGGCAAAGCGCCTCCAGTCGCGCCAGCTCCGCCTCGTCGAAGCCCGCGGCCAGCCGTGCCGGGCGGTTCAGCGGGCAGCGGATGCGCCCGCCCATGTGCTCGCCGAGCAAGCGGAAGTAGGTCTCCCGCGGCGGCAGGTCGCGCTGCTCGCAGAGCCAGCGGAACCACCGGCTGCCGATGGCCACGTGATCGACCTCTTCGCGCAGGATGATGCCGAGGCAGGCGGCCGTTTCGGCATCGCCGGCGCGCTCCAGGCGCTCGATCATGCCGGGCGTCACGTCCAGCCCGCGCGCCTCCAGCACCCGCGGCACCAGCGCCATGCGCGCGAGCGGATCATCGGCGGTGGCACGCGCCATGGTCCAAAGCCCGTCGTGCGCAGGGAAGTCGCCGTAATCGTAGCCCAGCGCCTGCAAGCGCCCGCGCAGCAACATGAAGTGGCGCGCCTCATCGTCGGCGACCCGCGCCCAATCCCGGGCGAAGCCGCCCGGCATCGCGGTGAAGCGCTGCACCGCGTCCCAGGCGAGGTTGATGGCGTTGAACTCGATGTGTGCCACGGCGTGCATCAGCGCGGCGCGGCCGGCGGGGTGATCGAGGCTGCGCTGCGCCAGTTCCCGCGGCGCAACCAGCACGGGCCGCGCCGGCCGGCCGGGCACGTCCGCCGGCCTATGCCCGCCCGGGTCCTCGCGGCGCAGTTCGCCGCAGCCTATGCGCCGCGCCGTCTCGTGCGTCAAGGCGACCTTCGCCGCCGGATCGCACGCCTCCAGGCAGCGGCGCGCCGCCGTAAGCAAAGCGCAGGCGCTCATGCGTCGACCCCGGCCCGGCTCGGCATCGCGCTGCCCCGTCGCGCGTGCTCCGGGGCAGACCCTCTCGTTTCTCGGCATTCGACCTGTCGCAAGTCCGGCCTCGATGCGCTAACCTTGATCGGTAATCCACCGAACACTAACAAAGCCACCCGCGTCCGCCGCCCGAGGACAGCATCATGAAGCTCTGCCCGGAATGCAACTCGTCGCCGCTACCGTTCATCATGATCGGGGTGATTGCCTGCGTCATCGGCTTCATCACTTGGTTGACGCTCGGGTTGTCGGACTGGGAAGCGGGTCCGCGACTGGCCGCCGGCGTGGGCGCCGGCGCCGCGGTGGGCCTGACGCTCTGGCACTATGTGATCAGCTGCATGCGGCGCCACTGCCGGCATCGGGAGCACCTGCATCGCATGACGCCGTCGTCATCAGGCGCCTGACGGCCGCCATTTCGGCCCGGCTATCCATACCCGCGGTCGATCAGGTGCTGGTGACGCGATCGCGCAGGTACACCGGCACCGCATCCGCGGCATCCACGGCCTGCCCCGCCGCGAATGCGTCGGCGGCCAGCACGGCCACGTCCCTTGCCTCACAGGGGCGCTCCGCATCGATCGCCGCGAGCGCGCAGCCACAGGCCGCGCGCAGGGCGTCGCCATGGGCGGCCCAGCCGCTGCCGGCGGCACGCCATGGGCCGACTCGAGCTCCGGCTCCGGGCGCCACCGCCATCGACGGCGGACAGACCCTGTCTTCTCCGAGCGGGCGCATCAGCCCCCGAGCGTCGGCCGCATAGGCGCCAAAATAGACTTCACCCATGCGTGCATCCAGCGCGCACAGGACCCGCTCGGCGCCGCCCTCACGCCGGCAGCCCTGGGCCAGGGCCGCAAGGGTCGATACGCCCACCACGGGCCTGTCCGCCGCGAGCGCGGCGCCCTGCACCACCGCGGCCGCGATACGAAGCCCGGTGAACGAGCCCGGACCATGGGCGAATGCATAGGCATCGACGTCCACCGGGCGCAAGCCGGCGGCGGCGAGCAACCCCTCCATCATCGCCAGAATCAGCTCGCCGTGGCGCCGTTGCGCGGGCTCCAGGCGCTGGGCGACCTCACCGTCCAGCAACAATGCCGCGGAACAGTGTGCGGACGAGGTATCGAGGGCTAGCAGACGCACCGGATAACGCCGGAAGATCAACCGGGACGCTGTGCCGATGAACCAGCAACGGCGGCGGGAACATCCGCGAGCACAGCCGCACGGCCGGATGGCCTTGTACGACGCTGCTGCATGATGTAGCCGATGCAGCCTTCCGCGGGCCGCAGCACCCAACCGCGGAACGATGTCTCCAGGGCGCCGCGCTTCAGGTGCGGCGGTGCGTCCTTGGTGACCAGCACCTGGATCAGATCCCGCCGGCCGAGCAGCTTCTCCGGCTCCACCAGGCTGCTATCGAACGACCAGCGCTTCAGCAGATGGAAATAGGCGTCGGAGGCACTGGCGCGATGCGTCAGCTCGTCCACCAAGCCCAGCAGCAACAAACGCTTATACTCGATGGCGGCATCGAACTCGTCGTCGAACACCGCGACCGCGAAGCCGGAATCGAGCGTCACCGAGCCGCGCACCACCAGGTAGACGAACAGATCGTGCAGATCCTGCCAGGTATGCGTGGGCCAGGCGCGGTCCCAGTCGACGGCGTACCGCAACTGCCTGCCAAAGAAGCGGAACACCTGCTGCAGCAACCAGGTGCGGTGGCCATCGTCTTCCACCAGACGGCTGCCTTGCGCGCGGTCGTACTCGTACAGGCACTGGCGCAGATTGGCGATCATCAAGTGAATAAGTCGCTGCTCCAGGGTCATGCCCCCGTCGGCGGTGCGCAGTGCCGTACGCGAGCCCGGCGTCGGCTTCGGCAGGCTCGCCGCCGCTTTCAGCACCGGTTTCTTGATTGCCTGTAGCAACTCGACGCGCTCCTCCGCGTCCAGGTTGGCCGCGCGTAATTGATCCAGCTCCAACAACAGCATGGGCAGCGCCTGCTTGAGCGACAACGCGCCCAGCCGGGTCAAGCGCCCGGCGATCGCTTCCGCGGACATGCCGGCCGCGGCGTCCGCTTCGGCGAATTGGCTGCGGGGGCGCTTTCCCTTGGTGGCTTCTTGTTGCATCGGCAATCTCTAACGTACCTGGGGCATGCTAGCGCAACTGCGTGCAACCTTGCTGCACCGACCGTCACCGCGCGCACCATCCCGCAGGCGGCGCGCGGGCGCGGGCGCGGGCGATAATCCATTCGTTGCATGCCCGTGGCGAACGGACGCGTGCCGGCACACGGGATGATTCCCAGCGCCGCCAATATTCACCATATCCGGACTGCAATATTACGCCAAGCCGCCCGGCGTGGCTGCTGACTGGTGCACAAGCCAGCATGCGCGGCGAACGGCAACGACGATCATCAATACGCAGTGGCAAGGATTGGCCGAATGGCGCCTCACATGCTGGTGGGCATGGCGAAAAACGCTTGCACCGCGGCCAGGTCCCGCGTCCTGGTCATCGGCGGCAGGCTGTTGAAAAAGACCTGCCCGTAACTGCGCGCGCGCAACCGCGGGTCGCAGAGCACCAGCACGCCGCGGTCGGCGGGGTCCCGGATCAGACGACCGGCGCCCTGCTTCAGCGCGATGACCGCCTTCGGCAACTGGAATTCACGAAACGGATTCCGGCCACGCCGCCGCAGCGCCTCGATGCGTCCCTGCAATAGCGGATCACCCGGAGAAGCGAAGGGCAACCGATCGATGATGACACAGGACAGTGCCTCGCCACGGACGTCGACACCCTCCCAAAAGCTGGCCGTACCGAGCAACACCGCATCCCCCAGGCGCCGGAAGCGGTCAATCAGCTCCGCGCGCGGCGCCTGGCCCTGCACCAGCAGCGGGTAGTCGAGCCGGCCCTCGAAATGCGCCGCCGCAAGGCGCAACGCGCGGTGGCTGGTGAACAGGCAGAACGCGCGCCCGCGGCTCAGCGCGATGACCTCGAGCGCGGCCTCGGCAACGCGGGAATCGTAGTCGGCCGCGCCCGGCTCGGGCATGCCGGGGGGCGTGAACAGCAGCGCCTGGCGAGTGTAGTCGAACGGGCTGTCCCAGCGCTCCGTGGCCGCATCCTCGGCACCGACCTGCGCTGAAAAATGCGCGAACGAGTCACCGACGGCCAGGGTTGCCGAGGTGTAGACCCAGGCCGTGTCCCGGCGCGCGCGGTAGCTGCGGAACACTTCGGCCACATCCAGCGGTGTCTGGTGCAGCCGAAACCCCTGGCCGCGCAGCTCGAACCACCGCACCCCGCCACTGTCGGCGCCGTGCTCCGCGGCATCCCCGGCATCGTCCAGCAGCGCTTGCAGCCGCTGCGCCAACCCAGTGGCGCGCGTCCGGCAGTGCGCCAGGTCCGCCGAGCGCGGCGCGAGGGCGACAAGGATCTCGCCGGTCTCCTCGAGCGCGTCGGCGAGTTCCACCAGCCCTTGAGCCACCTCACCTTGCGGATCGATCTCGTGCCAGGCACCGCGCCGATCCCCGGCGCCGAAGCCCGACCGCAACCGTGGCACCAGCGCGGTCAGTGCGGCTGCGCTCTGCCGAAGCTGCGGCGTATCGGCCGCATCGGCGCGCTGCGCGGCAGCGAGATCCCGCGCCAGGTCCAGCAGCTGGCGGCTGCTCAAGGAGTTGCCGAAGAACTGGCTGGCAATGTCCGGCAACTGGTGCGCCTCATCCACGATGACCGCGTCGGCACCGGGCAGGACCTCGCCGAAGCCCTCCTCCCGCAGCACCATGTCGGCACAGAGCAGGTGATGGTTGATGACGACGAGATCCGCCTCCTGGGCACGCCGGCGCGCGTCCACCAGATGGCAGCGCTGCCACTCCGGGCAATCCTGGCCGAGACAGTTGTCGGTGGTGGAAGTTACGGACGCCCAGACGGCGGCGTCTTCGGCCAGGCCCACCTCGGCGATGTCGCCACGGCGCGTCACGCTGGCCCAGTCGCGCACCGCGGAGAGATCCCGACGCACCTCGGGGCGCAGCGCGGCGACATCATCCACCGCCCGCTGTAGCCGGTGTCGGCAGAGATAGTTGCCCCTACCCTTCAGCAAAGCCACCTGCACCGGCATCTGCAAGGAACGCCGCAGGGCGGGCAGGTCGCGATGGAAGAGTTGGTCTTGGAGATTGCGCGTACCGGTGGCGACGATGACCTTGCGCGCGCTCAGCAGCGCCGGCACCAGGTAAGCATAGGTCTTGCCCGTGCCGGTCCCGGCCTCGCAGATGAGCGTCCCACCCGTGTCGATGGCCGCCGCCACCTGCTCCGCCATGGCCTGCTGCTGCTCGCGCCAGGCGAAGCCGTCCACGGCCCGCGCCAGCAGGCCGTCCGGGCCGAGCACCGCATCGATCGCATCGATCGCCGCGGCCATGGTCACCGCGCGTCAGATCTTCACGAGCGCTCAGCCGCCCGCTGCCTTGCGCTCCGCTTCGACGGCGCCCTGGACGTCGCCGCTCTGACGACGGATGGTGGCGATGATGTCCCAGTTGTTCTGCTTCAGCTTGCTCTGGTCCCCGGCCAGGGCGTTGGAGCGCGCCGCGAGGTTGCTCGCCTGGGTGCCCTGCCCCTGCTCGAGCCGGACCCGGGCGAGTCGGTTCCATAGGTAGGCCTGCTGGGGCTCGATGCGCAGCGCACGCTCCAGCGTCGCCGCGGCGCCGGCATAGTCCCCGGTCTGGCGCTGTTGCTCGGCGCGGCCGGCCAGGGCCTGCACCGCGGGTGCCATGGTGGCGGGTGCGAGGTCGGGCTGCGGCGGCGCGCTCGCAACCACCTCCGGCGCCGGCGGTGCCGGTGGCGTGGGCGCCGGGGCCGGCTGCGCCGCTGGTTGTGGCCGGGGCTCAGAGTGGGGCTGGGGCTGGGGCTGGGGTGCCGGTGCCGGTGCGGGCGCCGACGCCACCGTCCGGGGCTGCGGCGCGGGCGCGCTCGGCGCTGGCTTCGTCGGCTGCGCGGAGTTAGCGGCGGCTCGCGGCGCATCAACCGTGGAGACCCGCGGTGCCGCCGGCGGCTCGCTGCGCGGCGTCGCAGGCTGTTGTGGGGTGGATGAAGTACCTGCTTGTTGCTGCGTGGCGGGCGCGGGCGACTGCGGCGTCACCTCCGGCGCCGGCTGTGGCGGTTCGTCCGGCACATTCTCCGGTGGCGTGTAGGCGTACACCTTGGTGGGCTGCGGCGCGGCCGGCTTGGCGGGCCCGGGCTTGGGCTTCGCTGCCGGCGCCGACTCCCCGGCTCCTGACGTCGTCGCCGACCCCTCCTGTCGGGTCGAGTCGTACACGGGGGCGGGCGGGCCGCTGCGCTCCGGCATGGCGCAGCCGGTGCTTAAGATGACGAGCGCGACTGCAACGTAGGCCGTCGCTCCAGGGGTGGTCCACAATGCTCTGGACATGACTCAGTTTCCATAGAAATCGCTAAGGAAGGGGCTGGCCTGCCGCTTCGGGCGCTCCTCCCGCGGCTTCGGGCCGGATCGCTCGGAGCGCTCCTGCGCGCGAGGCCGTTCCTGCGCCACCACGGGCTCACCTGGCGCAGCGGACTTGGCCGGCGAGCCACGCCCCGCAACGGCCTCGCCACCGCCGCCACAGGCAGCACCGCCGCCGTAGCCGTCGATGTACGGCACGGAACGGCCGCAGGCCCCGGACGCGATCACGCCGTCCGGAACGATGTCCTGCAACGGCTGGGCATCGAGGCCGGCCATGATGTCGCCCCACACGCGCAGCGCGCCGGTGGAGCCGCTGAGGCCCATGGGCTTGTTGTCGTCGCGCCCGACCCATGCGACGACCACCTTGTCGGCACTGAACCCGGCGAACCAGCTGTCGCGCATATCATTGGTGGTGCCGGTCTTGCCGGCCACGGTGAGACTGGCCGGCAGGCGCTTGGTGAGCCAGGTGGCGGTGCCCTGAGTAACGACCCGGCGCATGGCCCACTGGATCAGATAGTCGGCGTCGGCCGAGACGACCGATTGCACGGCCAGCGGGTAGCGGTTGAGCGGCCGGCCCGAGGCATCGAGGACCTCGCGGATGGCGCGCAGCGGCGCCCGGAAGCCGCCGCCGGCGATGGTCTGGTACACCTGCGCCACCTCCACCGGCGGCAGTGACACGGAGCCGAGCAGCATCGCCGGCACCGCGTCGACCTCGCGCACGGCACCGAGCTGCTTGAGGAAGTCGGCCACCTCGCCGACCCCGAGCTGAAGGCCCAGGTTGACGGTGGCGAGGTTGTAAGACTTCACCAGGCCCCGGTACAGGGGGATGGTCCCATGGACCCTATGGTCATAGTTCTGCGGCCGCCACAGCCCACCGCCGATACGCAGGCTCACCGGCTTGTCCGGGATGGGTGTCACCAGCGAATAACGCGCCGGCTGTGACAGCGCCTTGAGATAGATGATCGGCTTGATCAGCGAGCCGATGGGCCGCACCGCGTCCAGCGCGCGATTGAAGCCGGCATAGCCGGGCTCGCGGGCGCCGACGAGGGCGAGCACCTCGCCCTGGGCGACGGAGGTCACCACCGCGGCGGTCTCTAGCGTGCCCTCGGGCAAGCGGCGGGCGCGATCCAACTGCGGCAGGCGCTCGCGCACGACCTCTTCCACGTGCACCTGGGTGAGCGGATCGAGGGTGGTGAAGATCCGCAAGCCCTCGGAGCGCAGGTCCTCCTCGCGATAATCCCGGCGCAGCTGGCGCCGCACCAAGTCGATGAAGGCCGGATAATCGCCGCTCGGCCGCGCCCCGCCGTTCACCAGCTCCAGCGGTGCCTGCTTGGCCTGCTCGGCCTCGGCGGCCGTGATGATCCGGTGATGGGCCATCAGGTCGATGACCAGGTTGCGGCGCTCAATCACCCGCTCGGGGTTGCGCCGCGGGTTGAACTCCGACGGCCCCTTGAGGATGCCGATGAGCATGGCCGTCTGGGGGATGTCCAACTCGTCCAGGTCGCGGTCGAAGTAGAACCGGCTCGCCAGCCCGAAGCCGTGAATGGCGCGGTCGCCGTCCTGGCCCAGGTAGACCTCGTTGGCATAGGCCGTCAGGATCTCATCCTTGTCATAGCGCCAGTCGAGCAGCACGGCCATGTAGGCCTCGTTGAGCTTGCGCTTCAGCGTGCGCTCCTGGCTGAGATAGAAGTTCTTCACCAACTGCTGGGTCAGCGTGCTGGCGCCCTGCACGGTGTGCCCGGCTCGGGCGTTCTCGTAGACGGCCCGCAGAATGCCCTTCGGGTCCACGCCGTGGTGCTGATAGAACTTGCGGTCCTCGACGGCGAGCAGCGTCTTCACGACCCGCGGCGGCAGCTCTTCGCGGCGCAGCAGGATGCGATCCTCGTTGTGCGTCGGATAGATGCTCGCGATGAGCGCCGGGTCCAGGCGCACCAGCGACAGCGGCTTGGCGTCGCTGCCGTCGACGACGCCCTTGACCACACCGCCGGTCAGGTCGACACGCAGATAGCGCTCGGGCTCGAAGCCGTCCCAGAAACGGAACGGCCGGGTGCGGATGGCCGCGACCTCGTTTTCGATGTGGTAGCTGCCGGCGCGCGAGAGCTGCGGGTCATCGCGAAAGCCGAGCCGATCGAGCTCACCCCTCAGCTCGGCGACGGAGAGCACGCGGCCGGTGTAGATCTCCAGCGGGCGCGCGTAGACACGCGCCGGCAGCGCCCAGCGCTTGCCCTCGAACTTGGCGCGCACCACCTTGTCGAGGTGCACGCCATAGAGGCCGACCGCGAGCCCGACACCCAAGACGGCCAGCACCAGCGCTCGCACGATGAAGCCGAACAGGCTCATGCCTTCGCCACGGCGCGGTTGGCGGCGGGCTTTGACGCTGGGGCGGCGGTTGCTTTTGGTCATGTGTTTCTCTGATCCGCTGCTCTGATCCGCTTCTCTCAATCGTCTGGCCCGGACGAACAGCATTGCCGACTGACGGCCAGGCGAACGCTCCACACGGGCGGCGGTTGAGGCGGAGAGCTTTTCTCTTCAGTAGGTTAAGCTCGTCTTTGAAGCGCGATTCTAGCACGTCCGATCGGCTCACGCGCCGCCCCGCAGACGCCCATCGCCGGCCGCACAGCGGCCGAGATCAGTGCCCGCGATGCGCCAATGCACCCGCACGGACGCTCGCGCGGCGCCGCCCTGCTCAGCACCGCGCCGTCCGCCGAACCTGCCCGCACACTTGCCCGATGGTTACTGCTTGATGCCGACGCCGCGCTTGAGCAGCGTCAGACTGATGAGCACAAGCACAACGATGAAGCCGATGATGATGATAAAGGCGATGGACAACGGGATGTCCGCGGTACCGAGCAGCCCGTAACGGAAGGCATTGACCATGTACAGCACCGGATTGAGCTTCGAGGCCCATTGCCAGAACGGCGGCAGCATATCGATGGAATAGAACACGCCGCCGAGATAGGTCAACGGCGTCAACACGAAGGTGGGCACAATGGAAATGTCGTCGAAGCTGTTGGCGAAGACGGCGTTGATAAAGCCGCCGAGGGCGAACAGCACTGCCGTCAGCACGAACACCAGCAGGGTCACGGCGAGATTGTAGGGCGTCACGTTGGTGAACAGCATCGCTACCAGCATGACGACGATGCCGACGACCACCCCGCGTGCCACACCGCCCGCCACGAAGCCCGCCAGGATCACCCACGGCGGCGCGGGCGAGACCAGCAGCTCTTCCACGAAGCGGGAGAACTTGCTGCTGTAGAACGACGAGACGACGTTGCTGTAGGCGTTGGTGATGACCGCCATCAGCACCAGCCCCGGCACGATGAAATCCACGTACGCGAAGCCGTCCATCGCGCCGATGCGTGCACCGATGAGCCGGCCGAAGATGACGAAGTAGAGCGTCGTCGTGATGGCAGACGGCAGGATGGTCTGCATCCAGATGCGCGAGAAGCGCAGGACCTCCTTGTTCAGCAGCGTCGCGAAGGTGACCCAGTAGCGATACCAGCGCTGCACGACGGGACTGCGCCGGGCGCTCATGCAGCCCGCGCCGCCGTGCCGCTGCGCCCGCGCGCCACCATTTCCAGGAACAGCTGCTCCAGGCGGTTCTGTTTGTTGCGCATGCTGACCACCTCGACGCCCTGTGCGCCCAGCGCCGCGAAGAGCTCGTTCAGCGATTGCCCACGCCGCAATTGCGCCTCGAGGGTGGTCGCGTCCACCGCCGTGAGGCCGAAGCCCGCGATCTGCGGGAGCTGGCCCAGCGGCCGGCGCAGGTTGAGCACGAAGGTCTCGGTGTCGAGGCCAGCCAGCAGCGCCTGGGTCTCGGCCACGGCCTCGATGCGCCCGTGGTCGATGACGGCGACATTGCGGCAGAGGCTCTCCGCCTCCTCCAGGTAATGGGTGGTGAGGATGATGGTGGTCCCCTCGGCGTTCAGCTCGCGCAGGTAGTCCCACATGGCGCGGCGGATCTCGATGTCCACGCCCGCGGTGGGCTCGTCCAGGATCAACAGCCGCGGGCGGTGCACCAGCGCACGGGCGATCATGAGCCGGCGCTTCATGCCGCCCGAGAGCAGGCGCATCTCCGAGCGGCGGCGCTCCCACAGGTCCAGCTTCTTGAGCAGAAACTCGGTGCGCGCCTTGGCCTCCCGCCGCGGGATGCCGAAATAGCCCGCCTGGTTGATGACCACCTCGGCGACCGGCAGGAAAAGGTTGAAGTTGAACTCCTGCGGCACGACGCCGAGCGACGCCTTCACCGCCTCCGGCTCGTGGTCGAGGTCGTGCTCAAATACCCGCACGCTGCCGGCGGTCTTGTTCACCAGGGACGTGACGATGCCGATGAGGGTCGACTTGCCAGCGCCATTGGGACCGAGCAGGGCGAAGAAATCGCCCTCCTCCACCCGCAGATCGACGCCCTTGAGGGCCTCGAAGCCGGTGCGGTAAACCTTGCGGAGCTGTTCGACGACGAGGGCGTGCATGGGGCTGGAGACAACGGCTTGCGGCGCGGCGGGCGGTGCCGGGCGGTCGGTAACCTAGCCGCTGCAACCGGCGTTTGCAAGCCAGACCCGATCCCGATTCTTACCCCCCGGCGGATGCGCGGCCCTCTGGGAACGCCGGCTTCCAGCCGGCTCGCCGCGTGCCCGGCTCGACGCCGGGCACGCGGCGTCGCGGCACCCACGCGCACATCAGCCCCTGTCGGATCAATCGATGTCGGGGGAATACCTCAGGCGCCGAGCCAGGCGCAGGGTCAGTTATGAAGGGCAAGCGCCAGGCCAGTCTCCGGTTCAGATGCCGGCGTCGCCCTCTGCGCCCGTGCGCCGCGAGGGCGGGCCGCGCCTGAATCCCACCGCCACCAGCGGATCACGGCTCGCCGTCAGGTAGACGACGACGAGACCGCCATAGAACAGCACCGAGCCGACGAGCAGCCCGGACAGACCCCACAGCCACACCAGGGCCGCGGCCGACATGCCGAGCCCCAGGCAGTAGCCCGCCAGCGCGCGCGCACCGACGGGTCCGCGCAACCGAAGCCCCACCAGCACCAGCGCGCCGCTGTAGATCAGCGCCTTGATGCCCACCATGCCGTGCAGCAGATGCGCGAGCGACGGCTCCCGGCTTGCCGGTGCCTGCAACGCCCATGCGGCGAGGAAGCCAACGCCCAGGCCAATGGCAACGGCGACCGCGGCGGCGCTCAGGGCTGGCGAGCTGTCCACTGGTGCGGACAGGCGTTGCGCTTGACGCTGGTCGGCGGGCGCGGGCAGCGCGGGTGTCGCGCGCTCGTCGGCGTGCTGTCTTGCCATCTGGATCCTCCGTCGGTTTCGCGGCAGCCAGGACGAAGATTCAGATTAATACACCGGCCCACGCTCCGACCCGCGCTGGCGCTGCGGAAATCGGCCCGATGCGGAGCAAAGGCCGGGAAAGTATTGCTCGCAACTCCGAAACCGATGCGGATCGTAGGTCGGGTTAGCGATAGCGTAACCCGACAATCAACGGCTTACCGACGCTCAACGTCGGATTGCGCTGCGCTAAACCGACCGCCCATAACGCTGCTCCTGAAACGGCTGCTCGAGGCGCGCCGGCGTGGGAGCGCCACTGCCTTTTGTGGCACGACGACGGCCGGGGGTCGCCTGCCACCTGGCGGTTACTTGGGGCGCGATGTGGTGCCTTGACGCCGGTCGCGGCACCGGGAGTGCCGCTCCCACAAGCGCTGATACACCGAATGCTTTCACAGTCTCAGCGGAGGCTCACGCCAAACGCCGCCTACCAGAGCTTCTCGGCCTCCTTTGCCCGCAGCTCATCCTGGATCTGCGTCAACAGTACCCGGGCGCGCTCGCGCTCCGCGTCCGCCAGGTCGTCGTCCAGCAGCCGCTCCAGGCGCTGCATGGCACGCTCCGGCCGGCCCTTGTGGTGCAGCACACGCGCGGACAGCCACATCAGGCCGCTGTCGGTGGGATAGCGCGCCAGGGCGCGATCCAGGGTCAGCTCCGCATTGCGCCACTCACCAGCCTCCACCTCGGCTGCCACCAGGGTGTGGGCCACCTCCAGCGAATCGGGCTTCGCCTCCAGCGCCCGGCGCGCGTAGTCGACCGCCTGCTTCGGATCCTTGCCGAGGGTGTACCAGGCCAGATTGTTGAGCGCGACCACATGCTTAGGGTGCGCTGCCACCACCTTGCGATACTCCGCGATCGCCTCGGAAACGTGCTGTGCGTCCGCCAGATGCCCGGCGAGATTGACACGCACCTCCACGGCGTCCGGATGTTGCGTGAGCCACTCCCGCTCGCGCTCGATCGCCGCATCGGATTGTCCGGACAGCGCCTCGGCATTGGCCAGCGCCAGCAGCGTGCGCTGGGAGCCTAACCGCTCATGGGCGTGCCTGAGCGGCGCCACGGCCTGCCCTGCACGGTCCGTGGCCGTCAGGATCAGGCCGTACAGGAGATCCGCCAGCGGCGGGCGATCCAGGCTCTGGAGCAATGGGCTCAGCAGGCGCTCACCGACCTCGTAGCGCTCCGTGGCGATGTCCAGGCGCACGAGTTCCAGACGCGCCGGCGCATGGGCCGGATCGATGGTGAGCATCTGCTTGAGCGTCTCCTCCAGCGCAACCTTGTCATCCAGCAGCGTCAGGATCTGCGCATAGAGACCATAGGCGTCCAGGGAATCCGGCCGCAGCGCCACCAACTCGCGAGCCACCTCCGCGGCTTGCTGCGGTGCCTGCGCCGACACCAGGCTCTCCGCCAGCAGCTGCAGGTAGGCGGGGTCGTGCCGAAAGGTCGGGCTTGCGGTGTCTTGCAGCGCATCAGCCGCCCGCTGTGCCTCGCCTTGCGCCAGCAGTTCGCGCGCCAACGCCATGCGCGGCGCCAGTGCCTTGGGATGGGCCGAAACCGCCTGCCGCAGCAAGTCGACGGCTGCATCAGCACGCTTGGCGTCGGCGGCGAGCCGGGCCTGGCCCATCAGCGCGTCAAGGTTCTCGGGGTCTTGGGCGAGGATCTGTGCGTAGTGCGCCGCGGCGCTCTCGACATCGCCCTGCTCCAGTGCTAGCACGGCGAGGCGCATGTTGGCGTCGGGATGGCTGGGATCGATCGTCAATGCCTGCGCGAACGCCTCCCGCGCGGCGTCTTTGCGGCCGGCTTCCAGCAGCACCTCGCCCTTGAAGTAGAGCGGGCTCGCGTCGTCGGGATAGTGCTCATGGAACCGCTCCGACCAGCGCCGCGCCTCGTCCCACTGATGTTCGCGCACGTGAAAGGCAATCAGATACTCGTAGGCGGGCCGGTAGTCCGGATGGCGCGCGACGAGGCCATCGAGCGCGGCGGCGCCGCGCTGCTTCGCACCGCTCAGAACCAATGCTACGGAGAGGTCGAGCTGTGCACGCGGGTCCGCGGGCCGCGTGGACACGAGCGCCTTCAGCAGCGGTACTGCTTCGGCAGCCTTGTCCTGCGCGATCAGGCTCGCGGCGAGCAGCCGCCGCGGCAGCGGATTGTCCGGGATCGCCGCCGGCACGGGGCGCAGGAAGCCTTCCGCTTCCGCATAGCGGCCCTGATTGAGGCACATGGCGCCGAGGACCAGCCGCGCCCGAACGTTGCCCGGATACTCCTTAACCACCCGCGACAGCCAATCCTCCGCGAGGTTGGTCTGCCCCAAGGTGTAGGCAGCAATGCCGCCATAGAGGAGCGTGCCCGGGTGTGAGGGTTGCAGCTTGTTGGCAGTCGTGAAGGCCGTCAGTGCCTTCTCGAACTCGTTGTTCAGCAGCAGCAGCCGTGCTCGCAGATAAAACGCGGCGAACGAGTTGGCCGCTGTGGCCTCGACGGCACGGGTGTCCTCCTCCGCGCCGTCCACGAGACCCAGATCGAGCCTGACTTCACCGCGCAAGAAGTGCAGTTGAGCCTTGCGATTGCCGCGCTCCAGCGCGCGCCCGTACAACTGCTCGGCCTCGTCGAGGTGTCCGGCGTCGCGCACCAGATCCGCCAGCATCGCGGGCGCCTCCCAGCTTGCGGGATAGTCCACCAGCAGCGCCCGAAGCACGGCCTGCGCGCGCGCGGGCCTGCCTTGCGCCAAAAAGATGCGCGCCCGCGCAAGACCCACCGCCTCGCTGCCTGGCACCGCCGCATCCGCTTCCTGCAACAGCGCCTCGGCCGCCTGGAACTGCTTCAATCGCACGCGCCCCTCCGCCTGAAGCGCGAGCACCGCGGCCCTGGCGTCGGGCGAGAGGGCGGGCGGCAATTTCATCTCGAACAAGGCGTCGAGGTCGTCGCCAATCAGGTGGGCCTTCGCCAGCAGTGGCAACACGGACGAAGGGCTCATCCCGCTATCCAGCGCCGCCGCCAGATGGGATTCCGCGAAGTCGGCGGCGCCGACATCTAGATAGAGTTGGCCCAGCCGCCAGCGGATGCCGGCATGCATCGGCTCTTGGCGCAGACCACCCAGCAGCACCTCGATAGCCTCTGCGTGCTTTCCTTGCGCGAGCAGGGATTCGGCGGCGCCAATGCTTTGGTTCGCATCGGGGGGCGCCTCGCTGCTGCATCCGAGCGCGAGCAGTACCGGCGATGCGAGCAGCAATAGCCGCGCCCAAGCCAATCTGCCGCGGGCGGATTCCCGCACCACGCGGCAGGCGGGGGTGCGGTGCGCTTTCAACATGCGAGCGCTACGCCAGCCCCGCAACTGTCTGCCTTCGGTTGAGGAGGTGGCCGCGGCTGGCAAGCAGCGGGAGGAAGCCGATTCCCATCAGCAGCATGACGCCGGGTGCGGGTGCAGCAGCCGTCGCCGCGGCGACGCTCGTGGCGGCTTCTACGGTAAGGGTGTAGTCGGTGCCGCTGACGAGGTCGAAGTTTCCGCCTGCGGCAGAACTGTCGAAAGAGTAGAGGACACCACCAGGGGTGAGGTTGCCAGCGGTCGTCGCCGCCTGGATGATCGGCCAGGTCTTATCGATGCCGCCACCGGTGAACGTCACGCTGAGATCCACGCTGGCGGAGGCCGTGTCCCCGGCGGTCTCGGACCACGCCAAGGCCTGAGCGGCGAACTCGACACGGAAGTAAGTACTGAAATCACCATTCGCGCGCACGGTGGAGACGCTGCTCCACTCGGCCGGGAGCGAGCCGTCAGTGCCGGGCTCGGTCAAGGACACGTCGTTACGGAGCCCGGCCGTGACCCCCGTCGGCAGACCGGGTATCGCGGCATAGTAGCCACTGACCTCCGAATAGCCGCTGACGAATTCGCTGATGACGTCCGCCGCACTGGTCGGCGCCGTCAGCGCGTTGAAGTCCGCGGGGCCGGGACAACCGGCACCCGCGCACACGGGACCGCTCGGATCGACGTGCATCGCCGGCAGCCCGCCTGTCGGCGGTGAGTCGACACCGCGGTCGCCGAAGCCGAGCAGGGACGTGCCGTTCAAATCGCCGTCGAACAACACGTACTCGCTCGCCCCGCGCAACGTGGTGTTCCGCGACCCGGATTGCAGCAGAAACCGGGACGTGAGCGGCACGTCATTATCTACGTTGCCATCGTCACCCACATCGACGTACCAGACGAAGCTGGTGATGTTGAGGGAAGCACTCGCCAGGGCTTTGCCGAAAGCGGAGCCAGGCAGGGCTGAGGCCAACAGGAGCCCGCAGAGCAACAGGCCGGGCATGCAGCCCTGCGCCCCGGACAGCGACGCGCGCCGCGGGCCTAAGGCGGGAGCCCGAGCAAGCGCCACCCAGGCGTCTTGCACGGCAGCAGCGGAGCGGAACCAGAACCAGCCGGCCGGCAGGCTGACCTTGGATTTCTGCGGAGCCTGGGTCATCTTGTGCAATTTTTACACTTGTGCGCGCCGTCGGAATGGTTTCCGATGT
>NZ_JAJDNQ010000042.1 GCF_022340605.1 Thiohalocapsa sp. | reverse complement strand
ATAGGAGGCGTTGCCGGTGGTGCCGATCACCTGCTCCGGCGGGATGTTGTAGGCATCCTCCGAGAAAGCGCGGATGAAATGCAGACCGCCGCCGGAGACGATGTAGGTCCGAAAGCCCTCGTCGCGCAGATAGCTCAGCAGCTCCAGCATGGGCTGATAGAGCATGGCGTCGTAAGCCATCTTGGTCTCGGGGTGCCTCGCCTTGTCGAGCCAGGCCCGGGCTTGGGCCTGGAATTCGTCCACCGACAAGCCGGAATGGGTCGTCCGGACGATCTCCAGCAGACCATCCTTGCCGGCCGCCGCCACGGTCTCGAAGTCGCCGTCGGCCGCGGCCCGCAGCACCTCGGACGACAGGATGTCGGGATCGGCCTTGGCCATCTCGCGCAGGCGGTCGATCGCAAATAGGAGCTGGAAGTAGCCGGGCTTCTCGGCCCAGAGGGTGCCGTCGTTGTCGAAGGTGGCAATGCGCTCGGACGGGATGACGTAATCGTCCGAATCGGGGTCGGTCACTCGCTCGACGAAGGCGATGACGGCGGCCTTGGCGTCGGTCTGGTTCCAGGATGGGAGGGGGTCGGCAAAGGCGGCAGTCGCCGCGGCGAGACCGCAGACCAGCACGAATGCGCGCATGGGATTGCCTCTCGATGAGATGAAAGGAAGGGAAGGGCGCGCTCGCGCGCGCCCGAGGCGCTGTTACTGGCGAGCGGCTGGGTTGACCTCGTCCGCTTCCAGCTGCTTCATCAGTTCGGCTTGACGCAGCGTCTGATAGCCGAGGTTCGATGCCGTCAGAGACGAGCCGGTCTGGTAGGGATAATCGGCGAAGGTCTCGAAGAACTGCTTGATGTACTGCTGCACCGGCACGAAGGTCCACATGGTGTTCTCCGCGTACCAGCGCAGGTACATGCCCGACTCGTCCCAGGCCTTCTCGTAGGGGTCGGCTCTCAGGTTGATTACCTTGGGCCAGGCCGTCACCTCGCGCACCGCGTCGGTGATGTTGCCTTCGTTGATCGCGAAATGGACCTTCCAATCCCGCACGCGCACGGCGTTGAGGTTGCCGGCCTGGTCGAAGTAGAAGATCTCGTTGCGCGGGCTCGCGTCGGCCTCGCCGGACAGGAACGGCAGCAGGTTGTAGCCGTCCAGATGCACCTTCCATTCCTTGCCGTTCAACGTCTTGCCGTCCTTGAGCTCCTCGACGATGTTGTCGTCGCCCACCGCGGCGGCAAAGGTCGGGAACCAGTCCTCTTGGCTGACGATGTCGTTGATCTTGCTGCCCGGCTTGATCACGCCAGGCCATTTGACCAGGAGCGGAACGCGGAAGCCGCCCTCCCAGGTCGTGCCCTTTTCGCCGCGGAATGGCGTCGTGCCGCCGTCGGGCCAGGTCACCGTTTCGGCGCCGTTGTCGGTGGAATAGACGACGATGGTGTTGTCGGCGATGCCGAGTTCGTCGAGCTTGTCGAGGACCTGCCCGACCATCTTGTCATGCTCGACCATGCCGTCCGGATAGATGCCGATGCCGGTGACGCCTTGCGACTCGGGCTTTAAGTGAGTCCAGACATGCATCCGCGTGGTATTCAGCCACAGGAAGAATGGCTTGCCCTGCTTGTGTGAGCGGTCGATGAAGTCCAGCGCGCCGGCGATGATCTCCTCGTCGATGGTCTCCATGCGCTTCTTGTCGAGCGGGCCGGTGTCCTTGATCTCGCCGTCGGCCGAGGCGCGGATCACGCCGCGCGGGCCGAATTTCTCGCGGAACTTCGGATCCTTCGGATAGTAGTAGCTCTCCGGCTCCTCCTCGGCGTTCAGGTGGTAGAGGTTGCCGAAGAACTCGTCGAAACCGTGGTTGGTCGGGAGATGCTTGTCTTGGTCGCCAAGGTGGTTCTTACCATATTGACCCGTCGCGTAGCCGTGATCTTTCAGCATGTCGGCGATGGTCGGGGACCAGTCCGGGATGCCATGCGCTGAGCCAGGCATACCGATGGTCAGAAGGCCGGTGCGGAACGGATGCTCGCCGAGGATGAAGGACGCGCGCCCGGCCGTGCAGGACTGCTGTGCGTAGGCATCGGTGAACAGCGCGCCCTCGTCGGCAATGCGGTCGATATTCGGCGTCTGATATCCCATCAGCCCTTGGTTGTAGGCGCTGACGTTGTCCACGCCGATGTCGTCGCCCCAGATCACCAGGATGTTGGGCTTGTCGGTGGACTCTTGAGCAACTGCGGGAAGGCTCGCCAGCGGCATCGTCAAGCTCGCGGCGGCTAGGATGTGCAAGGTCATACGCGACCTCATGGCATGTTCTCCTGTCAGGTAGGTGCGACCAAACGGCCGCGCGCTGTCGGGCAAGGAGGCCCACTTTGATGGCTCGCTCAACCCCGCATCGTGCCCGCATCGTGGTGGCAGTCATCAGATCGGCGTAGGGGTGGCGCGTTGGAAGCATCCTGACTTGCAAGCGGTTTTCCAAGGCGCCTATGCACATCTCGCAAAAATTTCTTGGCCTACGACGATGGACCCGATGACCATCGATCAGCACCGCGGGCATTCGGACCTGACCCTGCGCCGTCTCGAGATCTTCGACCCGGATGCCCTGGCCGAGTCCGTGACGCACGGTTGTCTCGAACATCTGCAGCTGCGCCGCGGCGCCTTCCAAGGGACCCTGTTCGCCCGGTATCTGGGCGGCTGCGTGCTGAACGCGGGCCGCCATGATCGGACGCTGTGGGCCAGGGGCGAGATGCCGCAACGGGCCGTTGTCGTCGGAGCGGTCCTTCAGGCGCGGGAAACCGGCTGCATCAGCGGCTCGCGCTTCGGCCCACGGGACCTGATCTGCTACCCGGCGGGCTCGGAGCTGGACTACATCCAGCCGGCCGAGACCCACTGGATCGCGCTGCAGTTGCCGGTGGACCGGCTGCAGGACCTGCTTGGCGTGGAGCCCGAGGACTGCGCCCTGTTCGCAACCACGCGCGTCCTGCCCGCCTCTCGGCCTGGTGTTGCGGCGCTCGTGCAACTACTGGAGCGCCTGGTGGCGGAAGGGCCTCTTGCGCCGAGCCGCGGGCTCTGCGAATGGGAAACCTTGCTGGCGGAGCGACTACGGCAGCTGGCGATGTCATCTGACCGGGTCACTTCTAGCGGCCGCAACGCGAGCATCGCGGACCGTATGAGGCTGCTGCGTCGCTTCGAGACGATGGTACGGGATCAACTCGTCGCTCCGCTGCGCGTTCCCGCGCTCTGCCAGGCGCTGGGCGTCAAGCAGCGCACGCTGGAGCAGGCCTTCAAGGACCAGCTCGGTGTGTCCCCGTATCGCTACGTGCAGCTGCTCAGGCTGCACGCGGCCCGGCGCGACCTGCTCGCCGGCGCCGCGGACCGCGATGGCATCGCGGTCGTGGCGTCCAGGGCCGGTTTCGCGCAGCCGGGCCGGTTCTCGGTCCATTACCGGGAGCATTTCGCAGAAACGCCGTCCGTCACCGCAGCGGCGGCGGCAAGGCGGATACGACGTTCAAGCGGCCGCCCGCGTTCAGGGGGTGCTCAAGCGGTGGTGGGCCGGCAGCAGGAACAGCGCCAGCGCGATGGTGCGCCGATCGGCGCACAGGCCGGCGCTGACGGGCGTGAGAGCGGCGTCCCCGCCGCGACTGCCGCGGCACGTGCACCAGTCAGCGCGAGCATCGGTGCTGGCGGGGCCCAAGTCAGCGCGCCGCCATCTGCGCGCGGGTGTCCCTAGGCCTGACCGCGCCGACGGGCGCCCGGCCATGCGGACGCCGGTGCAGTTCACTGCCGGCCCCGTCACCACGGTGCTGTTCGCTGGGTGGGGCGCCAGGGGCAGTGTCAGGCTGGCGCGGTCGGCGTGCGCGTGCACCGCGGCGATGCCGGGCTGTCGCGCGAGCACGGCGGCGGCGGAGAACCAGGCCGCAGCGCCGTGGCGTGCCGGCAGCCGCAGCCGCAGCCGGGCGTTGCTGACGTGGATGGGTAGGCCGCTGCTATGGTGCTGGCGCGGCGGGTTGGCTTGAGCTCAATGTCCGATGTCGATGGCGCCCAGGTAGAAGCTGAGCCAGGTGTTGAGTCCGAACAGCCCGAACAGGGCGATGCTCGCCCAGCTGCCGATGTGCAGTACCCGTTTGCGCGGGCGGTAGTAAATGGCGGTGACGACGAGGCCGGTCATGGCCACCGCGGTGAAGGCGGACACCAGGTGTCCCGCCGAGATGTCGGCGTAGAAGGAGCCGCGGGTGTAGACCAAGTCGTCGACGGCCAGCACCAGGATGTTGAACATGTTGCTGCCGAGCACGTTGCCGGCGGCCATGTCCACGGCGCCGATGCGCAGCGCCGCCAGGGTTACTACCAGCTCCGGCAGCGAGGTGCTGAGCGCGGTGAAGAGCGTGCCGGTGAAGGACTGGTTCCAGCCCATCACCAGCGCCAGATCCGCCGACACGTAGGGCAAGGCGATGCCGGCCGCGACGACGACGACGGCCGCCGCCGCATACCGGATGGCAATGTAGCGGAGCGAGCGTCCGGCGTAGCGGTCCGGCTCCCGCTCGGCGAATTCCTCGACTTCCTCCTCGCGAAAGCCGTGCAGGGTGCGGATGGCCACCGCGTAGATGAGCACGATCGCGGGCGTGCCCCAGGACAGGTGCAGGGCCAGCCCGGAGAGACCCGCCTGCGCCGCCAGCAGCGTCAGGCCGGCGATGCTGATCAGCAGGATGCCGAAGCCCGCGGACATGACGTGCTGGCGTTGCACCCGCGCCAGCACTGGCTCGCGGCGGCTGAACAGGTCCAGCAGCGCGAGCAGCGCCAGGTTGTAGACACAGCTGCCGAAGACGTCGCCGGCGGCGATGTCCGGCACCATGGCGACGGCGGAGGCGGTGATGCCGGAGGCGAGCTCGGGCAGCGAGGTCACGGTGGCGATGAGCACAAGGCCGACCCAGGAGCCGCCCATGCCGGTCTTGTCGGCAATCGAGTCGCCATAGTCCGTGAGCTTGACGCCGGCGATGCCAATTGCCAGCACGCAGAGCGCGTATTGGGTCCAGACCAGGGCTGCCGTGGGTTCCATTGGCGCACACTCCGGCGGTGGTGCTTGCGAGCGGATGGGCGCAATGCGCGGCGGCGGACCGGCCGACGCGGGTGCGCAGTGTTGGGTGCCCGGGTGCCGGGCGCTATTGTGCCTGAAGCGAGCGTGGGCTCAGCGTCCGTGGCGCCAGGCACCGGCCGGGCGCCGGTCAGCCGACGGGCGTCGTGGCGGTCTGCCTGACCGTTGTCGTGTCCCGCTGCGGATAACGTGGCGGCGTGTCCGGAAACTTGGCGGAGGCCACCTGGAACCGGCAGAACTCGTTGGTCACGTCCAGCGCCTCGCCGAGGCGGGCGCGGGTCAGGCGCTTGCCTGTCTGGATGCAGACCGTTGCGCCCTGCCAGAGGCGATCCTGCGGCGGCGTGATGATGCCCCAGCGGTGCTGGGGATGGTGGATGAGCAAGGCCGTCATGGGCTCGCCCGCGAGATCCTGCTCGCTCACCGGTGCCAGTGTCGGGTCCTCGCTTGCGTCCGCCGTCTGCCCGGTGCGGCAGGCGAACAGGCGGACCGGGGTCCCGAAGTTCGCCAGGTAATCGATGTCCAGCAGCACCATGCCCGTCATCGGGCGATAGATGCGGTTCACCTTGCCGATGCGCGGCGTGCGCACCTCGTCCTCGCCGAAGCCGTAGGCGAGCAGGTTGCCGACGAACATACGGTTGGTGAAGCGCGTCTCCTGGGTCTTGATGCGCATGCTGTTCTGGCTGTCGCGGAGCACGTACCAGAGGCTTTGCTGCGGAGCGGAGTCGTCCTCGCCGATCATCGCGGAGCGTTGCGCGAACAGGTCCGAGAGCTCCCGGGAGCGCTTCACGCGTCCATCGTCGCGGCGGAACACCGCCAGCAGGTGGGCGCGCACCTCCGGGAAGCCGGCATAGATGCGCAGGTCGCGGTGTTGCTCCGGCGTGGGAGCGTCGTCGGTCCAGTCGTCGTTGATGCGCAGGTTGCGCTGCAACAGGTAGGCGACTGGGGTGCGGCGTGCGCTCTCGATCCGCGCCAGGCGCGGCGGCGTGCGGAAGTTGTCGCGGGCGGCAATGGCCGCTGCCAGCGCGCGGGTATCGTCGCGGATGTGCGCGGCCAGCGCGCGGTGGTCGAAGAGCAGCGTCGGACCCTGCCGCGCGTCGTCCGGCGGGCGGTGCGCCGGTGGCTCGTCGTCGTAGCAGCTCGCGTACAGGTACCAGGGGCGGGGGTCTAGCCGCGGATCGAGCTCGGTCACTCGGATCGCGTCGGGCGCCGCGGCGGCGTAGACGTCGATGGCGAGCTGGTCGCGCTCCGGCCAGCCGGTGTAGTCGAGGATGCCGTAGGAGGCGAGCGAGACATAGTGCTGGCGCAGCGATGCCTGCGTGCGCCTGTCCAGGCTCTGGTTGCGCAGTGACAGCGTGTCCAGCACCACATCCACCGGCTCGCAGGCGCGCATGGCCGCGAATACCGTGTGTGCCGTCCGCCAGGCGTCGGGGTCGAGGCGCAGGTAGCGCATGCCGGCGATGCGCTGGCGCAGCTTGATGAGCTCCAGCATCCGGCAGGCACAGCGGTAGGTGCGGTTGCGCGCACGCACGTAGAAGAAGTTGCTGCGGCCGTAGTCGCGGGCGAACAGGATGCGGTAGCCGTCCATCAGCGCCGCGGCGCAGCGGTCGTGGAGCTCGAGCACGTGGCGCCGGCCCGCGGGCTCCGGGATGCCTCCATCGTCGGCGAGGAGCTCCAGCAGTGCGGGGGCGGCCGCGACGTAGAACCAGCCGGCCAGCGATTCCAGCAGCGGGAACTTACGCTTCGGCGACAGTGGCCAGCGGTTCACGTCGAGGACGATGGCGAGCAATTCCTTCAGGTATTCCTCGGGCGTCGTGCTGCGCTGGCCGAGCGCGACGTGGGCGCGCTCCGGCGTCAGCGGGGGCCGGCGACCGCGGCGGTTGCGCGGCGGCAGGGGGAAGCGCAGGTCGATGTTGCGCGGCGGGAGTCCCACGCCCAGCAGGCGCTGCAACCCTGTCAGTCTGCCTGTCGGCGGCTCAGCGAGGTCTTGCATCATCGGGACCGGGCGCTGTCATTGCGATGCTGTCGGCCGTGGTTGGCCGATGGCGGGAAGGTGGGGCTTGCCGCCGCCACGGCGTGCGTCAAGGCGGCGGCGGGCGGCGGGTTACTGCACGCTGCCGAAGGACGGATCGACCGCCCCGGCCGGTGCCTGCACGCCGGCGAGCCGGCAGCCCTGCGCCACCGGACCGCCCGGGAAGATCTCATACAGATACTTGAGGCCACCCTTGGCGTGGAAGCGCTCGTTCAGCGCATCGTGGATGGCCCGCACGCTCGGGGTTTCGTCACCGGCGAAGAAATGCTGCAATGCCCGGATGACGGCCCAGTGGTCGTCAGTCAGGTTCATATCCTCCGCCTCGGCGCTCGCCTCGGCGCTCGCGCGAGTCCAGTCCGCCGGCGCGTTCGGAAAGTCCGGGTTCTGCGCGTTGGCGCCAGGATTCAGGATCTCTTGCATCGTGTCGGCCATGGCTTTCATCCTCGTCGATTGTTGTGGGCCCGGCGTCGCCGCCGAGTCAGGGTGGCGGCGTCAGTGGTACTGGACCACACCAGCGGCGTCAAGGGTATTCCGTGGGCCGATGCGAATCGGCGCTGCCCGTTTACGGATTGCCGCTGGCCCGTCGACGGGCCTTGCAGTCGCCTATAGGGGGGCTCGAAAAATGCCTTCCATGGCATTTTTCGAGACGCGAAGCGAAAACACGGTTTCCGCTTCGCTTCATTTCTCAAGCGCTTAAGCGCTTGAGAAATGGCGGGGCATCCTGCCCCGCGCGGGCACCTCGAATGATTCGAGGTGCCCTATAGCCAGCCGATCCAGGCGCCCACCAGGAGGCCGGCCAGCGCGGTCATCAGGGCGAGCCGCCAGCATGAATCCTCGTGCTGCCGCGCGGGTTGCTGTGTGGTTGCCGCCGGTTCGTCGCAAGGCTGGTGGGGTAGGCGTTGGCGGAGGTCCGCGGCCGGCGCGTGGGCGGTGGCAAGGTCTGTAGGAAGGGCGGCGGAGGTACGGTTACCGCTGCCGCGCCGCAGCAGGGTCGGCAGCAGCCGCAGCAACTCCGCGTCGGTGCTGACGGTGACGGCACCGCGGGCCTCGGCGGCGCCGGCCAAGGGCCAATCTGCATCCCATCGGTGGATCACCAGCGGTGGGGCGTCGCCGCCGGCTGCCGGCCGCAGCAGTTCCAGCAGTTCCAGCGCATTCATGCCCGGCAGCACGGGCGCGGTGATGATCAGGTCCGGACGCCGGGCGCGCAGCGCCGGCAGGGCCTGCTCGACGCTGCTCGCCTGCCGGACCTCGGCGCCGAGCGCCTTCAGCTTCAGCCGCAGTGCGTAGCGGGCGGCCGCGGACGCGTCGATCAGCAGGATGTCCGCGTGCGGCAGGCCCGCGCTGGATGGCTCGCTCACGGGCAGCTCGGCGAAAGGCTGTTGCATCCGGACTCCGCTGATGGGGCATGCAGGACAGCGCAGTTTAGGTGCTGGGGCACCCGACTGCCCATCAGTTGTTTCTGATTCGGTCCTTGACGGTGTGGGCCGGTATGTCGGCGCCGCCTAGTCGATGGCGCCCGTTGCCCTTACCATTGCGGCTGAGAGGCCGCTGCCGCGCGGATGGGCCGCTCACCATCCGCCGCGCGCCTTTTACACTGCTTCCGTCGCTGAGGCCCCAGTGCAACAGTGCCTAAGTCCCGAGACCGTCCCAGCTCGTTGTCGTTGTCGTTGTCGTTGTCGTAATCGTGATCGTGGTCGCAACCGTGCGGATATTCGATGGCGACTCCGATTACGACAACGACAACGAGGGCGCCCGATCTCGGAATTTCCGCAGCCAAGCCTTGGCTCAGTGATTACATCGTCCGGGGGATCATGCCCATGCAATTGACCGGTGTCGAAGTGCGCGTCCTGCCGGACGCCGATGCGGTTGCCGCCGCCACTGCGGAAATCGTGCTCAGCGCCGCCGCGGAGGCAATCGCCGCGCGTGGCGCCTTCCGGCTGGTGGTGGCGGGGGGCACGACGCCCATGGCCGCTTATCGGCTGCTGGCGGATGCCGAGGCCGACTGGGCACACTGGCATATCTACCATGGCGACGAGCGCTGCCTGCCTGTCGCCGATGCCGACCGCAACAGCCGTGCCACCGATGAGGCCTGGCTGAGCCGGGTGCCGATCCCGTCGGAGCAGGTCCACCCGATCCCGGCGGAGCAGGGCGCCGAGGATGCCGCTGCCGCGTACGAGCCCGTGGTCGCCGCGGCGTTGCCGTTCGATCTGGTGTTGCTGGGTATGGGCGAGGATGGCCATACGGCCAGCCTCTTCCCGGGCCACGAGATCCTGCCCGGTCCGCTGGTCATGGCAGTGCATGACTCACCCAAGCCGCCGCCTGACCGGGTATCGCTGACGCCATCGGCGCTGTGCCGGACGCGGCAGATGGTGGTCATGGTCACGGGCGCCGCCAAGCGCCCGGCGCTTGCGCGCTGGCAGGCTGGGGAGGGGCTGCCGGTCGCGCGCGTCGCCGCGGGCGGCAGCGCGCTGGTGCTGCTGGATCAAGCGGCCATGCCCGATACCGCCGGCGAAGACCCCGACCCCGAGCGCGGCTGACCGCGCGCCCTGCCGCGGCGGCCGATCCGTCCGTCAGGCGCGTCCGCCGCGGCCGCGAGCCTCATCCCAATAACCTCAGCCACGCACAGCGCCATGACCGTTCAGTTGGCCGTCGCCATCGCCCTCCACCAACTCGCTACTGTAATCTGGGTCGGCGGCATGTTTTTCGCCCATTTTGCGCTGCGTCAGTCCGCGCAGCGCCGACTCGAACCGCCGCAGCGGCTGCCCCTGTTGTCGTCGGTGTTCGACCGCTTTTTCCGCTGGGTCTGGGTGGCCGTCGTGCTGCTTTGGGCTAGCGGTCTGTGGATCTTTCTGGGTATCTATGGCGGCGCGATGGCCTGGCACGTGCACGCGATGATGACGCTGGCGCTGGTGATGACGGCGCTGTTCGCTTACGTCTACTTCGTGCCCTACCGGGCGCTCGGTCAGGGCGTCGCCGCACAGGACTGGGTGGCGGCGGGCCGGGCGGTCGCGACCATCCGCCGCATCGTCCTGGTGAACCTGGGGCTCGGCATCGTCACGGCGATGCTGGGCTCCGCCGGGCGTTACCTGCAGTGAGTCCGACGAGTGCCCGCGGCGGCGCGGCCCTGCGCTGGGGGATAGAGCCGAGTCGCCCGGGATTGCGTGGCCAGCCGCTCACGCAAAAAAGGCCCCGAACCGGGGCCTTTTTCGCGTTCGGCGGTGGAAGCTGCCGCTCGGCGCGCCCTCAGAAGGCAGCGCCCGGTTCTTTGCCAAGCTTCTTCAGGATGGTGGCGAGCGGGCAGAAGCCGGTGAAGGCGGACTGCAACAGGTTCAGGCCGACGAACCCGGTGAACAGCAGCCACCACTCGCTGACGGTGTAGGCGAGGATGGCGGAGAGGAAAACGAAGCTGCCGGCGACGGCGAGGACGATGCGTTCGATGTTCACGGATTACCTCGGGTGTTCGGTGTCTGGCTTACAACGCTCTTAATCATGGTTAAATACAGTGCCTTGCGCAAGTGGCGGCAGGTCTGATTCCAGGTTGGACGACACCTGCGGTGACCGTTGGCAAGCGCGGCTCGTGGAACGACTGCGCGCACGGCTGGCGGCGGAGACCGCGGGCGGCGCGGAAGTCATCGAGACTCATATCTCCCGCGTGCTGCTGGCCGGCGAGGTCGCCTACAAACTGAAGCGGCCGGTGCGCCTGGGCTTTCTGGATTTCTCGACCCTGGCGCGCCGCCGGCATTTCGCCGAGGAGGAGCTGCGCCTCAACCGGCGCCTCGCCGCGCCGCTCTACCTCGGTGTCCTGCCCATCACCGGCAGCCTGGCGGAGCCGCGCCTCGGCGGCGACGACCCGGTGCTGGATTACGCCGTGCACATGCGCCGGTTTCCGCAGCAGGCCCTGCTGACGCGGCGCACCCTCACGCCCGACATCACCGATGCCCTGGCCGAGCGCATCGCGGCCTTCCATGAGGGGCTGCCGGCGGCGGCGCCGGATGCCCCTTGGGGCGCGCCCGAGCAGGTGCTGGCGCCGATGCTGGAGAACTTCCGCGTCATCCGCGAGGCTGTCCCGCGGGATGCCGAATTGCACGCGCGGCTGGACCGCCTGGAGGGCTGGACGCGCCGCACCTTTGCCGACCTGATGCCGGTGCTGACGACGCGCCGGCAGGCCGGCTGTATCCGCGAGTGCCACGGCGACCTGCACCGCGGCAACATCGCGGTGCTGGATGGTCGGCCGGTGATCTTCGACTGCATCGAGTTCAATCCGGCGTTCCGCTGGATCGACACCATGAGCGAGCTCGCCTTCCTGCTGATGGACCTGGAGCACGGCGGTGAGGTGGCGCAGGCGCGCCGGCTACTGAACGGCTATCTGATGCGCACCGGCGATTATGCCGGTCTCGCGGTGCTGCGCTTCTACATGGTCTACCGGGCGCTGGTGCGGGCCAAGGTCACCACCATCGGTGCCGCGCAGCACCACCATGGCGATGCGTCGCTGGAGGCCGCGCTGCGCGGCTACGTCCGCCGGGCGCTGGCGCTGAGTCGCGCGCCGGCCCCGCGGCTCGTGATCCTGTGCGGGTTGTCCGGCTCGGGCAAAACCTCGCTCGCGGCGGCACTGAGCGAGCGCCTGCCGCTGCTCCACATCCGCTCCGACGTGGAGCGCAAGCGGTTGTTCGGGCTGCCGCCGCTGGCGCGCACGCGGGCGGCCCCGGGTGCCGGTATCTATGCCCCGGACGTCGGTGAGCGCACCTACCGCCACCTGTTGGCGCTGGCGCGCGGCATCATCGAGGCGGGTTACGGGGTGCTGGTGGATGCGACCTTCCTCGCCGCCGGCCAGCGCTGCGCCTTTCGCGAGCTCGCCCGCGAGCTCGGCTGCCCGTTCGACATCTTGGTGCTCGAGGCCCCGCGGGCGGTGCTGTGCGAGCGCGTGGCGCGGCGCCTGGCGGCCGGCGAGGATGCTTCCGAGGCCGATCTCGGCGTGCTGCGCCACCAACTGGCCAGCCGCGCGCCCTTGTCCGCGGTGGAGCGGGAGCGGGCCGTGTTCATCGACACCCGCGGCGCGCCGGCGCTGGATGCCCTGGCGCGGATACTGCCGCTCTGAGCAACGCCCGGGTTGCCGTGTTGCACCCTGCCGCTGGTCGGACAGGGGCATGCTTCCGTCCGCAAAGCGCCGCGCGTGTGCCATGCTGAAATGGACCAAAACCACAACGACGCACAGCCATCATGCCCCAGCGCAAAGAACAGGCGTTGGTGGCGGACGCCGGCCGACCGATGCAGCGGCCGCGCCGCAGCGGCGGCGGCAAGGCTGCCGGTATTCCGCGAGTCGGGTTCCCCGGGGAGCCGGCCCCGCTTGCCAGCCAACCATCGCAGACCGATCCGACCCACGCACACGCGCCGCGCGCGCTCGCTGCGCGCGGGCACCATGAACAGCTGCTGCCTGCCGCTCGCGGCGCCGGACCGACGGACCGGCGCCCCATCGTCGAGACGGAGGCCACCATCCTGCTCGCCGACATCCGTGGCTTCACGGCGCTCATGGAGGCGCATCCACCGCGGCTGATGGCCCGTGTTCTGAACCGGTTTCTCGCCGCCATGTGCGCCGCCGTGGACCGCTACGAGGGGCACATCGACAAGTTCATTGGGGATTCCGTGATGGCGGTGTTCGGCGTGCCGCAGCGGCGCCCGGACGATCTGCGCCGTGCCCTGGCCTGCGCCGCGGCCATGCAGCAGGCCATGGTGCGGCTGAACCAGGGGCATCGCCAACGCGGGGAGCCGGCGCTGTACGCCGGCATCGCCGTGCACACGGGGGCCGTGATGGCCGGCAGCTTCGGGCCGCCGCGGCACAACGCCTACACGGTGATCGGCGAGACCGTCAACCTCGTCGCCCGCATGGAGGCCTTCAGCCTGCGCGGTCAGGTACTGATCAGCGAGGCCGCCCATGCGCGGGCGGCGGCGTGGATCGAGGTCGGGCAGGCCAATCTGGTGCAGCCGAAGGGCGCTGCAAGACCGCTGACCTTGTATCCGCTGCGCGCCGTGGAGCATCGCGGGCAGCTGACGGTGCCCGCCGTGGAGCCGCGCCGGTCGCCGCGGGTGCGGGTGCAACTGGAGGCGGTGTTCCGCCGCGTGCAGGCCAAGCGCGTCGACATCGAGCGATTCACCGGGCGCGTGCGGGACATCGGCTACAACGGTCTATCGGCGGAGCTGCCGATCGCGCTGCCCAGCCTTACCGAGCTCGCCATCCGCTTGCCGATGATGAGCGTCGGGCCATTCTGTGGCGATCTCTATGCGCGCGTGCTACGTGCGGCGCCCGAGGCGGTCGGCTACCGCACGAGTCTTGCGTTCACCTCGGTGGACACGCCCGCCCACCGCCAGGTGAAGGCGCTGGTGGACGAGGGGCTCTGGCGGCGCTGAGGGGGAGGTCGGGCGGGGGCGGGCAGGCCCGCCCCCGCCGCCGGACCGCTGTCAGTCCTGCCGCATCATCACGTAGACATCCACGCGGCGATTGGCGCTCCGGCCCTCCTCGGTGCTGTTGTCGGCGATCGGCTTCGCCGCTCCCAGTCCCTCGGCGGTGATGCGCTCGGCGTCGACGCCATGGTCGATGAGGGCCTGCATGACCGCCTCGGCGCGCTGCTGTGAGAGCCTCTGGTTGGTCTCGGCGCCGCCGGAGCTGTCGGTGTGGCCTTCGACCCGGATGCTGAGCGACGGCTTGCCCTTGAGCAGTGCGGCGATGCGGTCGAGGCTCGGCAGGTCACCCTTCGGCAGTGTGGCGGTGCCGGAGGCGAAATGCAGCTCATCCCCGGCGAGGCTCAGCAGGATACCGTTCTCGGTGAGCTTGCCGCCCAGCGCGGCCGCGTCGCTGTAGAGCGCCTGGACCTGCGCGGCGGACGCGGCGCCCGCCGCCTTCGCGTCCGCCAGCGCCCGCTGGTTGGCCTTTGCCGCCGCTGCTAGTTTCTTCTCCAGCGCCGCGACGGTCTCGGTGAGCGCGGCGATGCGGGCGCCCTGGGCGCCGTCACCCTCGGC